>JAEZHS010000114.1 GCA_023436825.1 Pseudomonadota bacterium
GCGTAAGACGCCGACACCTCCCCAACTTCGTTGGGGAGGCAAAGAGAAAGAGGACCGTAGCGACAATGCAACTCCATGATCTCACCCTGACCGAGCTCTCCGCCGGTCTTGCCGCCAAGAAATTCTCCTCGCGCGAGATCGTCGATGCCCTGCTCGGCCGCATCGCCAAGGCGAACGACAAGCTCCATGCCTTCACCGAGGTCTACGCCAAGGAAGCCAAGGCGATGGCCGACGGCGCCGACAAGGCGCGCGCCGGCGGCTTCCCGCTGGGGCCGTTGCACGGCCTGCCGATCGCCTACAAGGACCTGTGCGACATCGCCGGCCGCATCGGCACCGGCGGCTCCAAGATGTTCGAGAAGCGCGTCGCCACCGAGACCTCGAACACGGTCGAGCGGCTGACCGCGGCCGGCATGGTGCCGCTCGGCAAGCTGCACATGGTCGAGTTCGCCTTCGGCGGCTGGGGCACCAACCCGCTGATGGGCGCGCCGTGGAATCCCTGGGACCTCCAGACGCATCGCGTGCCCGGCGGCTCGTCGAGCGGCACCGGCGTCGCCGTTGCCGCGCGGCTCACGCCGGCCGGCATCGGCAGCGACACCGGCGGCTCGGTGCGCATCCCCTCGGCGTTCAACGGCCTCGTGGGTCTCAAGGTCACGTTCGGCCGCATCGGGCTTTCGGGCACGATGCTGCTCAGCTGGACACTCGATTCGATCGGCCCGATGGCACGCAGCGTCGAGGACTGCGCCCTGCTCCTCAACGCGCTGGCGGCTCCCGATGCGCGCGATCCGACGACGTTCGGTCAACCAATCGAAGATTTTACGCTCGCGACCAAGCCAGGCTCGATCGAGGGCATGCGCATCGCCCTGCCCGACACCAAGCAGCTGCCCGGCTTCATGCATGCCGACGTGATCAAGGCCTGGCAGTCGGCCGGCCGCACCTTCGAAAGCCTGGGCGCCACCATCGAAGCCGTGCGCCTGCCCGACTGGTACTTCGACCTGTCGCGGCCGGCGGGAACGATCATCGCGTCGGAAGCCTATTCGCTGCACCGGGACTACATCGAGGACAGCGACAAGGCTATCGGGCCCGGCGTGCGCGCCCGCGCCCAGGCGGCCAAAAGTTTCGCGCCGGGCTCCTATCCGGAGGAGATGCGGACCCTCGAGCAGCGGCGGCGCTTCTTCAACGAGTGGTTCTGCGCCTACGACGCGCTCCTGCTGCCGACCATGGCGATTCCCGCGATCCCGTTGTCGGAGGTCGACGAGACCTCGCCGATCCCGGGCTACCTGACAAGGCCGGCGAACTATCTCGGCCTGTGCGGCCTCGCCATGCCGTCCGGCCAGTCCGGCGGCCTGCCGCTCGGCGTCCAGATCGTCGGCAAGCCCTTCGCCGAGCGCGACGTGCTGCGACTGGGCAAGGCCTTCCAGGACGCCACGGATTTCCATCGGCGTGCGCCCGATCTGTCGGCACTGGGCCTCTGAGTGGCGTCTCAGTCCAAGAAGGTTGCCCTCGTCACAGGCGCAGCGCGGGGCATCGGTCTCGCGACGGCGACACGCTTCCTGGAAGACGGCTGGCACGTGGCGATGCTGGACATCCTGGGCGACACGTTGCGCGCCTCGGCCAGTGCCTTGAACCGCGCAGACGCCACCCTGATGCTGGAGGCCGATGTATCCGACCCTGGGGCGGTTCAGGCTGCCGTGGAACACACCCAGCGTCAGTTCGGTCGCATCGATGCGCTGGTCAACAATGCCGGCATCGCCGTGTTCAAGCCGATGCTGGACGTGACGCTGGAGGAATGGCAGCGCGTGCTCGCGGTCAACCTGACCGGCCCCTTCCTGATGACCCAGGCGGTGGCGCCGATCATGCGCGACCAGGGCGGCGGCGCCATCGTCAATATCACCTCGATCTCGGGCCTGCGCGCCTCGACGCTGCGCGTTGCCTACGGCACCAGCAAGGCCGGCCTGGCGCATCTCACCAAGCAACAGGCGGCCGAACTCGGTGAATACGGCATCCGCGTCAACGCCGTGGCGCCCGGACCGGTCGACACCGCCATGGCCAAGGCCGTGCACACGCCGGCGATCCGGGCCGACTATCACGACCACATTCCGCTCAATCGCTACGGTCTGGAGACCGAACTCGCCAACGCGATCTGCTTCCTGTGCGGCGACCAGGCGGGCTACATCACCGGCCAGGTGCTGGCTGTCGATGGCGGCTTCGATGCCGCCGGTGTCGGCTTGCCGACGCTGCGGGCCGAACGCCGCAATCAGTAAGCATAGCCAATCCCCGGCGCGTCGGTGATCAGGAGAACGCGCCCTGTCACCCGCTCGTCACGGGAAAAAATGATCCGCCCGCCGCGTACGCTCTTCCGTCGGACCGGTATTCGACGGCGTGTGGGGTCGTCAGCCCGAGGCGCTCGATTCAGGTGGGCACGTCCGTCCCTCGATTGCAAGCTGACGCAGGTCTTCAGCTTCCTTCCGGCCGCGTTCGACCACGTTAGAGGCTGTATCGAGGTAACGACTAAGAGGGAAGTTGTGACGGAGACCGCCATCGTACAGCAATCAGCAGCCCATGGGCGCAACGGCTCCTCTGCCGGCGCTACCGGGCGCCGCATTACTGCTGCGGCATTCCCTGCGGCACTATGGTTTCGACGATCGAAGCGTCGAGCGCCTCGTACTGGTGGTAGCCGATCGTTTGGTAGAGCTCCGCCCGTGTCTGCATCTCGCCCAGCATGTTCTGGGTGCCGCCGTCACGCTTCAGGGTGCGATACAGCTTCTCCTGTGCCTTGTTGGCGACGCGTAGCGCGGAGACCGGCCAGATCACCATTTTGTAGCCCATGGCCTCGAACTCGCTGGCGGTGAAGAACGGCGTCTGACCGAACTCGGTCATGTTGGCCAGAAGTTTTACACCGGGCATGGCCTTGGCGAAGGCGCGGAACATCGCGGCGTTGTTCAGCGCCTCGGGGAAGATCGCGTCGGCGCCCGCTTCGACATAGCGCCTGGCGCGGGCGACGGCGCCGTCGATGCCCTCGCTCGCCGCGCCGTCGGTGCGGGCGATGATGAACAGGTTGCGGCGCGCCCTTGCAGCGGCCGCGACCTTGGCCGCCATGTCTTGCGGATCGGCGAGCTTCTTGTTGTTCAGGTGGCCGCACTTCTTCGGCAGGATCTGGTCCTCGATATGGACCGCGGCTGCACCGGCATCCTCGAAGGCGCGCACCATGTGCATGACGTTCAGCGCCTCGCCGTAGCCGGTGTCGCCGTCGACCAGCACCGGCAGGCCGGAGGCACGCGTGACCTGGCGGATGAAGAAGCAGACCTCGTCGACCGTGATGACGCCAAGGTCGGGCAGGCCCATCGAGGCACTCATCGCCGCTCCCGAAAGATAGAGGGCGTCGAAGCCTGCGGCCTTGGCCTGCAGGGCCGCCATGCCGTTGTGGGCGCCCGGCATCTGCAGGATGCCCGGCCGCTCGAGCAGCGCCCGGAAGCGTTGACCGGCGGGCGATGTCGGCAGGTCGGCGGCGACGAGATACGGCATGATCGACTCCTGCTTATTCTTCGGAATTCCGAAGATGAATCCGCACTCGCCCGGGCTCGACGATCCAGAGCGAGCCAGCCACTGAATGCTCCTGCGAGCACGACGACACCGGCGCTCTTCTCCGGTTGAAACCGCATGACCTGGCCAGTGATCGAGCGTTACGAGTGCTCGACCTTCCTCTGCACATTTCTCGAAAAGCACCTCGTTTGCCGCGCCGCCGAGGTCTTGGTCCCTGACCGTCATCACGTCGTGACCATGTCGCGGCGTCCGATGTTCTCGTCCAACTTGATCTTCAAGCTATTCGGCCGCTCTCACCGGCACGATGCGCTCGCGCGCCACCTCAGCTCCGTACGCGATGGCGGCCAGAACGTCCTCGTGGGTGAGTTGGGGGTATTCCGCCAAGAGCTCTGCCTCGGCAACGCCGCCCGCTAGCAGGTCGAGGATGAGCGACACCCAGATGCGCGTGCCCTTTATGCAGGGTTTGCCGCCGCAAATCCTCGGATCGATCGAGACCCGTTCAAGCAGTGGGTTCATGGCCATTCCGTACTATGAAGCCCTGCCCCTACGGAGCGCAACGTCCCGCAGCGGCCCGCTCGGTCCTTACCGTCAGGACTTGGGCGGTGGCTGCCGCACCTGAAGCGTCACCAAAAGGCCGGCGCCTATGATCAGCACCGTGCCGAGCCATGTGTAAAGATCCGGCACCTCGGCGAACATCAGGTAGCCGACGATGACCGAGCCGATCATCTGGGTGTAGTTGAGCGGGGCGATCAGGTTGGCCGAGGCGTAGCTCAGCGCGCGGGCGACGCAGTAGTGGCCGAAGCCGCCCAGCGCGCCGAGCGACAGCAGCAGCAGCCAGTCGACCAGGCTCTTGGGCCACATCCAGACGAACGGCATAGCCATCGACATGACGATGGCGCCCAGAAGCACGCTGTAGAAGACCGAGGTCGCCGGATGGTCGGTGCCTCCCAGGCGGCGGATGATGACCTGGTAGCCCGCGTAGCAGAGCGCGCTGCCCAGCAGCAGCACCGACGCCCACTGGAATACCGAGCTGCCCGGCCGGATCACGACCAGCACGCCGGCAAAACCGAGGGCGACGGCGATAATGCGCATCGCCGTGATGCGCTCGCCGAGCACCGGCCAGGCCAGCAGCACGACGGCGAGCGGCGCCACGAAGCTCACGGCGATCGCCTCGGCGACGCCGACGAACTTCACGGCGGAGAAGAAGAACAGGGTCGACAACAGCATCATGACCGAGCTCAGGAACTGCAGGCCGATGCGATGGGTGCGGAACAGGTCGAGCCCCATGCGCGGCGTGAAGACCAGGGCCACAAGCCCGAGATGGACGACGATGCGGAACCACACGATCTGCGTCGGCTCGTAGGTAGCGGCCAGAAGCTTCGCCATGCCGTTCATGATCGGGAACAGCGCGCAGGCCGCGCACATGTAGAGCACCCCCAGCATGGGCCGCGATACCCGTGCTGGCGTCTTGGCGTCGGCCATCTCAGCGGAAGAAGCGTTCGAGCGAGCCCAGCAACAGCGTGCCGGCCGTGGCGATCACGATCAGCGAGGCGGCGATCGCCGTGAAACGGCCGATCTCCTGGCTGCGGCCGTCGGCGATGATCAGCCGATGCGCCACCATCGACGCGAGTCCGATGGCGGAGAGCGTGATCGCCATGCCGAGCGCAATGGCGATGACGCCGACGACGCCGGCCCAGACGACATCCAGCGCGATCGACAGCAGGATGACGACCAGGGCGCCGGCACAGGGTGCGATTCCCGCCGCTGTCAGCAGCAGCCAGCCCGCAAGCGTGCGCTGCCTGGTGTCGTGATGATGATGGTCGTGACCATGATCGTGATCGTGATGGTCGTGATCGTGGTCCCCGTGATGATGCTCATGCAGGCGGCCGGTGATGCCGGCCCACAACCGCCAGATGCCGATCGCCAGGATCAGCAGGTACGACACCATCTCGACATTGCGCACCTCGCGCAGCGCGCCCAGCAGGCCGACCGTTCCCAAAAGCTTCAGCGCGCCGGCCAGCAGCAGCGCCGCCAGCGTGTGGGTGAAGGCGATCCAGGCGCCGGCGAAGACGCCTTCGATCCAGGCGCGCGGCCGTGTGCTGTCGAGGAAGTAGGCCACGACCACGGCCTTGCCGTGGCCCGGCCCCAGCGTGTGGACGACGCCGTAGCCGAAGCAGACGGTGGCGAGCGTCCACAGCGCCCACGATCCCGAGCCGCTCTTGATGTCGCGCAACGAGCCCGACAGGGTCTGCTGGATGCGGCGCTGGTACTCGGCCGAGAAGCGCGCCAGATCGGCGACGCTGTCGCTGAACACCAGTGCGCCGACGAGCGCCACCAGCAACAGCAGGCCGACCCACAGGAACGGCGAGCGCAGGATCGCGCCTCGCGTCGCGGTCTTCACGGAAGCTGGCATGTCACGGTGTCGGCAAAAACGGGATAGCCGCGCACGAACTCGGCCTTGTAGGTCGTGCTCTTGGCCAGCGCGCAGCCGGACGGAATCTGGTCCTTGTTGATCTCGATGCGGATGAAATCATCGGGATCGAAGGTAGTGATCGAGAAGACCTTGGCAGGCTGCGGCAAGTCGAAGCGCATGACATAGACCAGGTTGCGCGGACCCGTCGGCCGCGGACCGGTTGGCTGGCTGGCGCGCTTGTTTTCCGGCATCGGAGCGCCCGCATTGTCGCCGGCCGAGCGATCCCAGTCCGGCAAGGTGAAGCTCGCCGGGTCGTCGATGCGCGCGGTGAAGGCCGGCGGCTTGGCCGGTCGCACGTCTTTGCCTCCGACATTGAGCCAGGTCAGGAAGCCGACATTCTTCAGCTCCGGCATCATGTCGCCTTCGAGCGCCTTGATCTCGCGGACGGAGAACTTGCCGTTCTTGTCCTCGTCGATCAGCGGGATCTCGATTTCGCTGGCGAACGGATCGAAGCGCCATTCGATCTCGACATGGGTGTACTTGCCGTCCTTGGCGACGGCGCGCACGACCTGCTGGATCCAGATGTGGGGATGCGCCACCGCCAGGTTCGGAGCGAGCAGCGCGACCAGGGACAGCGCCAGGGCAATGACGGGCCTCATGCGGTCAACACCGGCGATTCAGCCTTCGGCACCGGACGCGGCTTGCCCTCGTCGTCGATCGCCACGAACACGAACGTGCCGTGCGTCACGCGCCGCTCCGTGCTCTCGTGGCGGCGCTGCACCACGGTCTCCAGCGCGATGGTGATCGAGGTCCGGCCGACCTTGGTGACCTCGCCATAGATCGACACCCAGTCGCCAACCTTGATCGGCTCGACGAAGGTCATGGCGGTGATGGCCACGGTGGCGACCCGGCCCTTGGCGACCCGGGCGGCAAGCGCCCCGCCCGCCGTGTCCATCTGCGACAGCACCCAGCCGCCGAAAATGTCGCCATTGCCGTTCATATCCGAGGGGTGTGGCACCGTCCTGACGATCGGGTCGCGGTGGTCGGCCATTGGATCTCCAGAGGGGGCTGTGGCAAGGAATTGTTGATTTTTCGAGGTTTTCCTACCATATCGATGACGT
Organism: Pseudomonadota bacterium; assembly: GCA_023436825.1. Next base: position 7,075 of record JAEZHS010000114.1, read on the forward strand.
ACCGGCCAACCAGCGACCCCCTCGCGCGGCCGAGGAAAGACAAGAAGCATGGCGAAGAACGGCGATCTGTTCGACCGGTCGGGTGGCAAGCGTGCCGCCGCGGCCAAGGACAATTCCTACACCGCCCATCACATCGAGGTGCTGGAAGGGTTGGAACCCGTCCGCAAGCGCCCCGGAATGTACATCGGCGGCACCGATGAACGGGCCATGCATCATCTTGTGGCCGAGGTGCTCGACAACTCGATGGACGAGGCCGTCGCCGGCCACGCCGACACCATCTATCTGGAGCTGCTCGAGGACAATCGCATCCTGATCCGCGACAACGGCCGCGGCATCCCGGTCGATCCGCATCCCAAGTTCAAGAACAAGTCGGCGCTGGAAGTCATCCTCACGACCCTGCACTCGGGCGGCAAGTTCGACAACAAGGTCTACGCGACGTCCGGCGGCCTGCACGGCGTCGGCGTCTCGGTGGTGAATGCGCTCTCCGACGAGCTGATCGTCGAGGTGGCGCGCGACCGCCAGGCGTGGACACAGACTTTTTCGCGCGGCAAGCCGACCTCCAAGCTGAAGTCAGCCGGCCCCGCCCCCAACCGGCGCGGCACGACGACCACCTTCCATCCCGATCCGCAAATCTTCGGCAAGCAGGCCTTCGTGCCCGAGCGCCTCTATCGCATGGCGCGCTCCAAGGCCTACCTGTTCCGCGGCGTCGAGATCCGTTGGAAATGCGCCAAGAGCCTGCTGCCGAAGGGCAGCACGATTCCGGAGGAGGAATCGTTCCACTTCCCCGGCGGCCTCGAAGACTTCGTGAAGTCGGAGATCGGCGAGCGCGCCACGATCGTGCCGCAGCCGTTCGCCGGCGAGGCCAAGAGCGAGACCAACGGCACGGCCGGCGGCAAGGTCGAATGGGCGGTGTGGTGGCCCGGCGACGAGGAAGGCTTCGTCCGCTCCTACTGCAACACCGTGCCGACGGCCGAGGGCGGCACGCACGAGTCCGGCTTCCGCAGTGCCCTGGTGCGCTGACTGAAGCGCTATGCCGAGCTCACCGGCAACCGCAAGGGCTCGATCATCACTGCCGACGACGTGATCGACGGTGCGGCGGCGCTGGTCTCGGTGTTCATCGAGCAGCCGCAGTTCCAGGGCCAGACCAAGGAGAAGCTGGTCAGCGTCGAGGCCAACAAGCTGGTCGAAACGATCGTCGGCGACAATTTCGAACACTGGCTGACAGGCGACAAGGAAGCAGGCAACGTCCTGCTCGAGCACGTCATCGGCAAGGCCGAGGAACGGGTGCGCCGGCGGCAGGACCGCGAGCAGCAGCGCAAGACGGCGACGCGCAAGCTGCGCCTGCCCGGCAAGCTCGCCGACTGCTCCAACAGCGCGGCCGAAGGCACCGAGATCTTCCTGGTCGAGGGCGATTCGGCGGGCG
>JAEZHS010000157.1 GCA_023436825.1 Pseudomonadota bacterium
CCCCGATGCGGGGGGGGGGCCGTCCACCCCATCATCCCGAGCTACGCTTGGGACCTTTGGCGACGCCAATCAAAGGTCCCTCGCTGCGCTCGGGATGACAGCAGTCAGCGGGGTGGCAGGGCGTAGAGGTCCTGCACGAGCTGCTGGAGGTTGGCGCGGATCGCGCGCTGATCAGCGATGCGCAGGCGATTGTTGTTGTCGATGGCGTCGTCCAGTGTCGCCGTGCCCAGCCCTTGCAGCGTCCTGTCATAGACCACGGCGCCGCTGGTGGTGTCGGTCAGGCGCCAGGCAATCGCCGCCGTCACTGTCATGGCGAAGCCGGCATAAGGCCGGCTGAGCGTCAGCAACGACCCGTCGAGGCGGAAGCGACCGTTGGCAGGCCGGCCCAGGCCGGCATTGGCCAACGTCTGCACCAGCGCCTGCTGCACCTGATCGGGATCGACCGCAGACCTCCATGGCATGCCGACGTCAGGGCCGAGCGTGACCGAGCCGACGGTGATGGCGTTGCGATAGACCGAGGCGGCGCCCTGGCCCAGCGGCACGCCCGCCACCATCGCCGAATGGGAGGCGGGCGACGCACAGGCGCCGACGATCGCGAGCGGCAATGTCGCCAGCAGCAGGCGGCGGGACGGCATATCAGGTCGTTGGCTGACCCTGCGGCGGCGGAGGCGGCGGGGCATCGTCGCATTGCGCCCAGGCCGGCGCGGCAACGGCCAACAGAACGGCGAGAGCCAGGCTGAGAAGACGGGTCATCGGCGCCTCCGGAAACGTCGCTGAGTATGCCGCAGTCAACGGCAACCGCCTAGACGACCCGGCCAATATCGGTCCGGGTGAAGTCGTCTCCTTTGAACAGGAGCGGTACATTGAGGCTCTTGGCGAGCGCGTAGGCAGCACAATCAACGAGATTGAGCCCGGCCGGATGGTTGCCTTTGCCGAACCGACGATAGGCGTCGAAAGCTGCCAGCGATTCCTGCTTACCGAAGGGCTCGATGGTGAACGCGCCCGTGTCGAAAAGGGCTTCATAGCGGTCGACAAGGCGAGCACCGCCCGACTGAAAGCCAGAAGACGGGTCTCGAGATCCGTCATTGCCGAAAGGCGCACCTCATCTTCTCGCGAGAGCGCGAGTTGGAACGCCCGCGCATCGTGCTCCGCGAGAAGCACGGCCATCACTGCCGACGTATCGACGACGATCAATCGAAGGTGCCCTTGTCGTTGTAGCCCAGGATCTCGTCGTTCGTTCGAGTATCGAGGATCGGCAACGCCGCCGCCTGCCTGGAGATTTCCTCGATCCTTCGAAGCTTCTCGCTCTGCGCCGGCGTGAGCGCCGCGATTTGCTTCTCGTAATCAACGTTCATCGCGCGCAGCTTTTCTTCCGCGGCCTGGGTAACAGCCTCGGTGATGGATAGGCCCGTGCGCTTCGCCAACTCCCGAACGACTCTCTCAGTCTCGCGACTTTTGATGTTGAGGGCCATTTTCTTCCTGTCTTCCTGATTAGGAAGACAGGAAGAACAGAGGTCTTTATCAAGCCAGTGCTTTAAGGAACTCGATCAGCAGTCGATTGACGTCCTCCGCCCGCTCCTGCTGCACCCAATGTCCGGCACCCTCGAGGATATGACTGCCGCGCAGGCCAGGGAGCGTCTTGGGAAAGGCGTCGAGCTGGGCCTGCGCTGCCGGAAAGCGCAGGACGCCGTCACGGCTGCCGGCGATGAATAGCGAGGGCTGGCGGATCGGCTGGCCGCGCCACGGGCCGCCCAGCTCCCAGTTGCGCCTGAGGTTGCGATACCAGTTCAGGCCGCCGCGGAAACCGGTGCGGGCGAATTCCTGCGTGTAGTAGTCGAGATCCGCCTCGCTCAGCCATGCCGGCAGTGTCGGCGGATCGACGGTGTTGGTGAGCAGTGTGCCACTGCCCAGGCGGGCGAAGCCCTTGCCCTTATCGGTGAAGTCGCCGGCGGCGGTGAAGTAGATGCGGCGCAGCGCACCCCGGATGTCCTGCTGCAGCTCGGCCTCGGGCACGCCGGGCTTCTGGAAATACTGCAGGTAGAAGTCGTTGATGCCGAGCTTCTCGAGCGCGCTGAGCACGTCGACGTAGCCCGGCGGCGCGTAGGGGACGCTCATGGCGCAGACGGCGGGAAAGAGATCGGGCCGCCACAGCGCGGCATGCCAGGCAACCGGCGCGCCCCAGTCATGACCGACGATGATCGCCTTCGTCTCGCCGAGCGCCTTCACCAGCTCGGCCATGTCGCCGACGAGATGATGGAGCGTGTACTGATCGATCGGCTCGGGCGCCTGCGTGCCGCCATAGCCGCGCATGTCGGGCGCCACGCAGCGAAAGCCCGCGGCGCTCACGGCCGTGAGCTGATGGCGCCACGAGTACCAGCTCTCCGGCCAGCCGTGGCAGAACAGCACCAGCGGACCGCTGCCGATCTCGGCGTAGCGCATGTCGATGTTGTTGGCTTTGGTCGTCTTGAGCGTGACGCCCGGGACGGGCGAGGAAGTGTCGGTCATGACGGTAGCTTAACCGCGTAGATGCACCGGATGCGAGAGCCGTGCGCGTACCGAAGCGCGCGATCCGAAGAGCAGCGAGCCCAGGAAGAACAGGCTGGCGAACAGCACGATCACGGGGCCCGACGGCAGGCCGGCATGGAACGACACCAAGAGGCCGATGAGCGCGGAGGCAAAGGCCATCGGCGCCGCGACCAGGGTCATCGACCACACCTCGCGCGCCCAGAACGACGCAGCGACGGCGGGCAGCAGGATCAGGCCGAGCGCCATCAGCGTTCCCAGCGCCTGGAAGCCCGCCACCATGTTCAGCACCGCGAGCGCGAGGAACAGGTAGTGATAGACCGAGCCGCGGATGCCCATGGCGGCGAGGAAGCCCGGGTTGAAGCATTCGACGACCAGCGGCCGATAGATCGCGGCGAGGCCGACCAGGGTGAGCGTGGCCGTCGAGACCACCAGCACCAGCGCGGTCTCGTCGACGGCGAGGATGGCGCCGAACAGGATGTTCATCAGGTCGACCGCCGAGCCGCGCAACGACACGATCAACACGCCGAGCGCCATTGCGGTGAGATAGGCCGCGGCGAAGCTGGCATCCTCGCGCATGCTCGAGAAGCGGGCGATCACGCCAGACACCAGTGCGGTGGCGGTGCCGGCCAGAAAGCCGCCGAGACTCATGGCCGGCAGCGACAGCCCGCCCAGCAGGAAACCGAGCGCGGCGCCGGGCAGCAGGGCGTGGGCGAGCGCATCTCCCATCAGGCTCATGCGCCGCAGGATCAGGAACACACCGATCGCCGAGCCGCCGACCGACAAGGCGAGACTTGCCACCAGCGCGCGCCGCATGAAGCCGAAGTCCGCGAACGGCGCGATCAGATATTCGTAGAACATGGTGACGCCGTCAGGCGCTCATCCGCATCGGCACGTCGCAAGTGCCGGCATGCTCGTCCCAGGCCTCGGCCATGGCGCGGGCGCGCAGCAGGTTCTCGGCCGACAGCACCCTGACGGTCGGACCGGCATCGACCAGTTCGCGCGCCAGCAGCAGCGTATTGGGGAAATCGCGCCGGACCTGGTCGAGATCGTGCAGGACCGCAACCACCGTGCGCTGCTCGGCGCGCCAGCGTTGGATCACGGCCATGAGGTCGTTGACGGTCTTGGCATCGATGGCGGCAAACGGCTCGTCCAGCAGGACGAGATCGGCATCCTGCAGCAGCAGGCGGGCGAACAGCACGCGCTGGAACTGGCCGACCGACAGCGTGTCGATCGGCCGGCGCTCGAAGCCGGCCAGCCCGACCGCTTCGATGGCATGCTGCGCATCGTGGATGTCGATATGCTTGGCGGCACCAAAGCCGCCGAAGCGCGCCCAACGGCCGAGCAGCACGGTATCGAACACCGAGATCGGAAAGGCGCGGTCGATCTCGGCCTGCTGCGGCAAATAGGCGATGCGCTTGGCCGTCGATTCGATGCGGCCCTCGATGTGGGGGGCCAGCCCCAGCAGGGCCTTCAACAGCGTGCTCTTGCCGGCGCCGTTGGGGCCGACGATCGCCGTCATCTCGGCTGCCGGAATTTCCGCTGACACATGGTGCACCGCCGGATGACGGTCGTAGCTCACCGTCAAATTCACCAAGCGAAGCGCGGCGTTCACAGCGCCCACCAGGCGGCGAGCCACAGCAGCGCCGACACGCCAAGTGCCGCCACGATACGCGTGGGCGCACTCATGGCGAGCAGCGCAGTGCCGGGCGAAACGGGCTCATGCATGACGGGAATTGTTATAATATTACTCAAAGAGAGTCCAGTCGTCGGACTCGGTATCGCGAGCCCGCGTGATGGCCGACTAACCGTTTGTTGATTGGCAGGAAGGCCCCGACGCGCGCATCTTCCGATCATGGCGAAACTTTCGGGTCCTGGACGGCGGTCCCTGCTGATCGGCGGCGCCGCAGCGGCGGGCGTTGCGGCGACGGCTGGGCGCATCGTCTTGGCCAAGCCGCCGAGCGTGGCCGAGGGACCCTGGGCGGTCGAGCTCTTCACCTCGCAGGGCTGCAGCTCCTGCCCGCCGGCCGACGCCTATCTCGGCGTGCTGGCCAAGCGGCCCGACATCGTCGCGCTGTCGTATCACGTCGACTACTGGGACTATATCGGCTGGAAGGACGCGTTCGCGACGCGCGCCACCACCGATCGCCAGCGCGCTTATGCGCGCGTGCTGAAGCAGCGCTATGTCTACACGCCGGAGATGGTGGTCGAGGGCATCGGCCACGACACCGGCCGCGAACGCGCCGGCGTCGAGAAACTTCTGGCCGAAGCGCAACGCCGCTCGACCAGGCGCGCCACGCCGGAACTGTCGCGAACCCAAGGCGGCAGTCTTGCCGTCAAGCTGGCGGCTTTCCCGCTCGAGGGCCAGCCCGCCGACGTGACGCTCGCGATCTACGATCGTCGCCATTCCACGCCCGTGGCCAGCGGCGAGAACCAGGGCCGCATGATCGAGAACTTCAACGTCGTGCGCCGCCTCAAAGTGTTGAGCCGCTGGGACGGCGCGGAGGCGAGCTGGACGGTCGAAGATGCCGGTCTGCAACCAGGCCTGGGCGCGGCAGTGATCGTGCAGCGCGCCGACCATGGCCCGGTGATCGGCTGCAACAAACTGGAGCCAATGGTCTCCGGTTAGCCCGGGCTGAGGCCTTGCGTCGGCCATGGCCGCGCGCGAAGGTGGGCCGATGTCGCTTACCAGCGCTGCCGGCCGGCTGACGGCCGTCCTTGGGCCGACGAACACCGGCAAGACCTACCTCGCCATTGAACGCATGCTCGGCCACGAATCGGGCATGATCGGCTTTCCGCTGCGCCTTTTGGCGCGCGAGAACTACGATCGCATCGTCAAGGTCAAGGGCGCCTCGCAGGTCGCGCTGATCACCGGCGAGGAGAAGATCGCCCCACCCGGCGCGCGCTATTTCGTCTGCACCGTCGAATCGATGCCGCTCGACCGTACGGTATCGTTCCTCGCCGTCGACGAGGTGCAGATGGCCGCAGATCCCGAGCGCGGCCATTTCTTCACCGACCGCATCCTGAACGCACGCGGCACGCATGAAACCATGCTGTTGGGCGCCGACACCATCCGGCCGGTGCTCAATCGCCTGCTGCCCGACATCGACATCGTGGCGCGGCCGCGCTTCTCCAAGCTCGCCTATGCCGGGCCGAAGAAGGCGACGCGCCTGCCCAGACGCTCGGCGGTCGTAGGCTTCTCGGCGAGCGAGGTCTATGCCATCGCCGAGCTGATACGCCGCCAGCGCGGTGGTACGGCGATCGTGATGGGCGCCTTGAGCCCGCGCACGCGCAACGCCCAGGTCGACATGTTCCAGTCGGGCGAGGTCGATTACCTGGTGGCGACCGACGCAATCGGCATGGGCCTCAACATGGACGTGAACCACGTCTGGTTCGCCTCGTTGCGCAAATATGACGGCCGCACGCTCAGACCGCTGCGCAACGTCGAATTGGCGCAGATCGCCGGCCGCGCCGGCCGCCACATGAACGACGGCACCTTCGGCACCACCGCCGAGGTCGGCGGGCTCGACCCCGAGGTGGTCGAGGCGATCGAAAACCATCGCTTCGATCCGCTGCGCGACGTGCAATGGCGCAACAGCGACCTGCATTTCCATTCAGTTCCAGCCCTGATCGCTTCCCTCAACCGCCCGCCGCATCACGCCGCACTGCAAAGGGTTCGCGAACAGGACGACCAACTCGCCCTGCAGACCCTGTCGACGCACTCGGAATTCCTGCCGCGCCTGCGCACGCCACAGCGCGTGAAGCTGCTCTGGGAAGTCTGCCAGGTGCCCGATTTTCGCAAGACGATGACGGAAGAGCACACAAGGCTGCTCGGCCAGCTTTTCGAGCATCTGACGCAGGGCGGCGAGCGGCTGCCGGAGGACTGGATCGAGAGCCACATCAAGCGGCTGGAGCACTACGACGGCGACATCGACACTTTGATGGCACGTATCGCGCATGTTCGGACGTGGACATATATTTCGCATCGTCCGGACTGGATTCAGCGTTCGGTGCATTGGCAGGAGCGGACTCGCTCTATCGAAGACAAGCTTTCTGACGTATTGCACCAGCGTCTGACGCAAAGGTTTGTCGATAGACGGGCGGCCTTGCTTGTACGAAGATTACGCGATGAGGGTGAAATGACGTCGTCGGTCGCCGCGGCGGGCGAGGTGTCGGTCGAAGGAGAGCATCTCGGCCGCATCGAGGGATTCCGCTTCGTGCCGGATGCGACAGAGGGGCATGCCGACCAGAAGGCTGTGCTGAGCGCCGCATTGCGTGCGCTGCGCCAGGATCTGCCCGTGCGCCTGCAGGCATTCACCAATTCGCCCGATGGCGAGCTGGTGTTCGATTCGCAGTTGCGCGTCTGCTGGGGCGGCGGTCCCGTCGCGCGCCTGCTGCCGAGCGGCGACATCCTCGCGCCCAAGGTCGAGGCGCTGCCGTCGGATCTGCTCGATGGTCCGGCGCGCGAGGAAGTGCGCAAGCGCGCCGCCACCTGGGTCGAAACGCGCATTCGTCTCGGCCTCAGCGAATTGATGGATGCCCGCGCCACGACGGAACTGCCGGCCGGCGCGCGCGGCATCATCTTCCAGCTCTGCGAGGGGCTCGGCGTGCTGGCGCGGCGGCCGATCGAGGATCAGCTCGCCCAGCTCAACGAGGAGGATCGCAAGGCTCTGGCGCGGCTCGGCGTGCGGGTCGGCGTCTATTCGCTCTACTTCCCGAGCATGTTGAAGCCGGTGCCGATCAGGTTGCGCGCCGGCCTCTGGATGGTGGCGCACAGCCGCGAGACCATCCCGCCGTTGCCGGCCGAGGGCCGCACCTCGATGGATCTGCCGCAGGGCGCGGAGCGCGAATTCTACGCCACCATCGGCTATCTGCCGCTGGGCGACCACGCCATCCGCGCCGACATGGTCGAGCGCTTGGCGGCAATGGCACGCCACGCCGTGCGCGAAAGCCGCGAGTCTGCGCGGCGGGCACAGCAACAGCAGCAGCAGAAGAAGCCTGACGCCGCGCCGCCGGCAGCAGGCGACGCATCCCCACCCGCGAGCGCAACTGCGCCGACCGACGAGATCAGCGAATGGGCCATCGTTGCCGCCGCCTTCGGCGAGAGCGAGCCTGCGCCGGCAGAACCGGTAGCGGCTGAGCCGGAGCCGGTCGCGGAGGCCGCGGCAGCCGAAGAGGCGCCTGCAGAAACGCCGGCCGAGCCGGTGCCGGCCGAGGAGACGGCAGCGGAAGTGGCTGCCGCTCAGGATACCGCGGTCGAAGAGACGGCTTCCGAGGAGACGACGGCCGAGGAGGCCAAGGCCGAAGGATCGCCTGTCGAGGCCGAGCCCGCCGAGGCCAAGGCAGAAGAAACGCCTGCCGAAGCGCCGGCGCCGGCCGCTGAGGCCGTAGCCACGGAGCAGTCCAGGAAGCCGGCAGGCCCACGTCCGCTGCCGCCGGGGTGGTTCCGCGCCACGCCGCAGATGATGTCGCTGGTCGGCTGCTCGGAGCCGGAGATGGCCAACGTGATGCGCGGGCTCGGCTATCGCGTGCATCCGCCGTCGGACGAGCACGGGCCGCTCTATGCCTTCTCCGTCAAGCCGCGCTTCGTGCGCGAGCGCGAGGAACAGCGCGAGCGCCAGCGCCAGCAGCAGAGGCAACAGCGCGATCAGCGCCGCCGCGACCGTCCCGAGCGGCCGAACGAGCGGCAGTTCTTTGCCGATTCACCTAGACCGGAGCGCAACAAGGACGAACGGCGGCGCGACCGGCCGCCCAACGACGGACCGCCCAACAAGGAGCGGCGCGACGATCGTCGTTCGCCCGGCGATGGGCCGCCGCGTGAGGAGCGTCGTGGGCCGAGGCCGCCGCGACGCGACAGCGGCGGGCCGGCGCTGCGCCTCTACGCCACCACCGAGAAGAAGGGCGACGCTGCGGCTGATTCGCCGTTCGCCAAGCTGCTCGAGTTGAAGCTCGGCGGAAAGAAGTAAGAGCCCAAGGCGCGATGCGGCTCGACAAATGGCTGTGGCATGCGCGCTTCTTCAAGTCCCGCAGCCTCGCCACGCGCTTCATCGAGAAGTCGCGCTGCCGCATCGACGGCCGTGTCGTCGACAAGCCGCACGCCACCGTGGCGCCCGGCATGGTGCTGACCTTCGCCCTTGGGCCGCGCGTGCGCGTGGTGCGGATCGTGGCCTTGGGCGACCGTCGTGGTCCCGCTCCCGAGGCTCGCGCGTTGTATGACGAAATCGACAGCGACTGACTTGCGCCAACCGACGATGATTCGCCACCTTGCGCCATCCGGTTCATCGCGTTAAGCACGCCGCCGCTTAGGAGTCCGTTGATGACCTATGTCGTGACCGAGGCTTGCATCAAGTGCAAGTACATGGACTGCGTCGAAGTCTGCCCCGTGGATTGCTTCTACGAGGGCGAGAACATGCTGGTCATCAATCCGGACGAATGCATCGACT
>JAEZHS010000169.1 GCA_023436825.1 Pseudomonadota bacterium
CGCCTCATGAGTGCGCGGGGACGCGCCCGGTCCGGAAGACTATGAGACTCGCGGTCCGGCGAGATTAGCGGTCTGCCACTTTTGGGGTTGGCTTTGCCCCGGGAGCGCACGAGGTGCGCGGGACGCCGATCGCGGCCGTCTTCCCGCCGGTGGTCAGGCAACCCTTGTTCCACTCGCCGCTCAGCACCGTGTCGTCGATACGCAGCGTGCCCCGGCCCTGGGGCAGGTCGTTGGCGTACCTGCCCTCGAAGCTCACCGTGTCGTTCCACCGATAGTAGCCAGGGCCCTCGCGCTTGCCTTTGCGGTAGGTGCCGACGAAATGGTCGATGGGCCGGCCGTGCTCCGTCCACTGCGCCTCGCCCCGACCGTCGGGCAGGCCGGCCCGGCAAGCGCCCTTCCACACGACTGTATCTTCCGGTTCGGGATGCCAGTCCCACATGCGGCACCCCTTCTCGGTATCGAACAGCCAGTCACCGTTGTCGCAAGGACCGTTCCAGCTGATCTCGATCGAATCGGGTTCGCTCGGCGGGCAATCCGGCTTGGCCGGCGTCAGGGCCATCTGCTGCGCGAAGGCTGGACCAGTGACGAAGAGCAACGAGCAGAGAATGGAAACCAGTCGCATAACGGCCCCCAACGACCACCCCCGGTCGCATCGGACAAACGCGGCGGTTAACGTGGTGGTTGCTAATGATGCGCCGAAATAGCGCCGGCGCCACGCCTCAATAGCGGCATTCATGCGGCGGGCGAATGGTCCACAGGTGCAGCCGTGGTAGGCTCCAAGCATGAGCCTCCTGATCCTTGGTCTAGTCCTCTTCCTTGGAATTCACATCTTCACGACCCTGCGCGAGCCCCGCGCGGCTCTAATCGGTCGTCTTGGAGAAGGGCCCTACAAGGGGCTGTATTCTCTCGTCGCAGCGGTGGGGCTCGTCCTGATCGTCTGGGGATTCGGCCGCTATCGCAGCGGCGGTTACATCCAGGTCTGGAATCCGCCTTTCGCCATTTTCCATCCCATTGCACTGGTGCTGCTGTGGTTTGCGCTGGTGGCGCTCGCCGCAACCTATGCGCCGCCCAGCCGCATCAAGTCGATCCTGCGCCATCCCATGCTGGTTGCCGTCAAGGTGTGGGCGCTGTCGCACCTGCTGGTGAACGGCGACCTCGGCTCAATGCTGCTGTTCGGCAGCCTGCTCGTATGGGCGATCTACGATCGCATCGCCGTCAAGCGACGCGGCGATCACGGCGCGCCGGCCGTCGCCTCCTTCGGTCGCAATGATGTGATCGTCGTCGTGATCGGCACGATCGCGTACGTCGCCATTCTCTGGCTGCACGATTCAATCATCGGAGTCGCTGCAGTCTGACTCTTTCTGACTCCTGGCTGACTGCCGTCTGACAAGCAGCACGTGTGCTGCTTTATTACATCACGATGTAGCCGCATTCGTGGTCAGGATCGCGGCCGTTCATCAGCCTGAGTAAAAGGAGTAAGCATCAAATGAACCGTCCCCTCCTCGCCTCCATCCTGGTCCTCGCCGCTGCGGTCGCCACGCAGGCCGAGGCGCGCTCGCCGATCGGCGGCGCCACCATGCCGCGCGATCCGGCGCAGAGCGACGTCCTCGGCCCGCGCAGCAATCCCACCCCGACGGTCGCAGAGGCCGTCGCGCGCACGCAGATCGAGAAGGTCGGCTACACCGGCGTGCGCAACCTGCAGCGCGCTCCCGACGGCACCTGGCACGCCGTGGCCCGCGACCAGCGCAACGCTCCCGTCGCGGTCGCGCTCGACGGTCAGGGCCAGGTCACGCAGACCCGCTAGGCCCGGGCGACACCGCCGCGAAATCGGCCCACCCCGTTTCGACGGGGTGGGCTTTTTGCTGTCGGGCAGGCAGTCTATCCTTCGCCAATGACAGATGACTATCAGCGCCGCTCTTACGGCGAGATCTCCGTGGGCACCGGCGAGAAGCCGGGCATCGTCGTGGTCGACTTCCAGCTCGGCTTCACCGACCCGCAATACCCTCTCGGCGGCGCGCCGCTGGTCATGCGCGCGCTCGAGAACACGGCCAAGCTGCTCGAGGTGGCGCGGCGCGTCGGCGCGCCCGTGGCGGTGTGCAACACCGCCTACATGAACGAGCGCGAGATGCCCTACTGGAAGATCACCGCCGTCAAGCAGACGTTCCTGCACGACCATCCCAGCACGGCGCTCGATCCGCGCATCTACGAGCCCAGCTACGATCTCAAGGTCACCAAGAAAGGCCCGTCGATCTTCTTCGAGACGGGTGTCGCCAATTACTTCATGAAGGAACGCGTCGACACGATGATCGTGACCGGCTGCAACACGTCGGGCTGCATCCGCGGCAGTGCGCTGGATTCCTTCAGCCACCGCTTCCGCACGCTGGTCCCCGAGGATTGCGTCGGCGACATCGAGGAAGGTCCGCACCGCGACAACCTGCGCGACATAGGCCGACGCTACGTCGACGTCACCGACCTCGCCTTCTGCGTCGACTACCTGGAGCGTTGGGGCAGGCGCAACGCCGCCTGATTACCCGCAGACATCCACCCATTGCGCCTCGACCAGCTCGGCCATGCGCAGCGGATTGATGCGCAGCGCGCTGTTGGTCGAGCCGGCCGCCGGTACGACCTCGTCAAAGACCTTCAAAGACATGTCGCAATAGACCGGCAGCGGCGTCGCCAGGCCGAAAGGGCAGACGCCGCCCACCGGATGGCCTGTGATCACCACCACCTCCTCCGCCGTCAGCATGCGCGGCTTGCCGCCGAACACGGCCTTGGCCTTCTTGTTGTCGAGCCGCGCCTCACCGCTGGTGACGAGCAGGAGGCTGCGCTCGCGCACGCGCAGCGACAGGGTCTTGGCGATCTGCGCCGGCTGCACGCCATGGCCCGCCGCGGCCAGCGCCACCGTGGCGGTGCTGCCGTCCAGTTCGACGATGGCGATGTCGGGGGCGCGGGTTGCGAGGAACGCACGGACTGATTCGAGGCTCATGCCTTTTGATAGCAACTCCACGTCGCGGCCGCACGTTCAACGATCGCTGGAGGAACCACCATGCGAGCCGTCCTTCTCGCCGCCGCCCTGATCGCGTTTTCAGGTGCCGCGCATGCGCAGAGTCCGACCGCCAGGCTTCCAAGCCAGGCCCAGCCGCCTGCGAGTCCGGCAGCGCCCAGCGCCGGGTTCGACGAGGTCGCGGCCCGCCGCAAGCTGGAGGAGCGCGGCTATCGTGACCTGCGTAATGTGACACCCAACGACGACGGCACCTTTTCCGCGCAAGCTGTCCGACAGGGCCCGCCAGGAAGCGCCTTGCCGCGCACCAATCGCGAGGTCAGGGTCGAGGTCGACGCGTTGGGTAACGTGAAGGAGCGCTGAGGAGCATGGACAAGGAGACGTTGCGCGGGCAGCGTTGCGACTTAGGAGACCCATCATGCTCGGCAAGCCTGTCGCCGCCTTCGTGTTCCTGATCGCCGGCGGCGCCCTCGCCCAGACGGCAGCTTCACCGGTTGCGACCGTCCAGTACAATTGTGCGGAAGGCAAAACCCTCGTCGCCGAATATTTCGAGGGACCGACGCGCACCGCGCCCGACGGCCAGCCGATCCCGGGCGGCCGCGTCATCCTCACCCTGGCGGACGGCAAGAAGCTCGCCCTGCCGCAGACCCTGTCGGGCTCGGGCATCCGCTACGCCAATGAAGGCGAGACCTTCGTGTTCTGGAGCAAGGGCGACACGGCCTTCGTCGAGGAAGGCCGCAACCAGACGGTCACCTACAAGGACTGCGTCGGCCGCAAGAAGTAATGCTCAGATCTGGAACAGCAGGAAGCCGCCAAAGCCCGCTGCCGTGAGCCCGATGCCGAGATAGCGGAAGAAACGCGTCGACTGCTTCGCGAGAAGCTGCCGGCCGCGCAGCGCCGCCCGTTCGGCCCGCGACATCTCGGCCCTGACCTTGAGCTGATGGGCGAGGAATGCCGGCGAGAAGCCCGAGCCCACGACATTGCCCTCGTCCTCCATGTCGACGCGGGCCGTGACGAACCAGATCATGAGGCCGATCACGCCGACGCCGAAGAAGCTCGTGTAGGCGACGATCATGAAGGCGATCACCGAAGCGATCAGCCATCCGCTCCAGACGAACGCCTTGCCGGGCATGGACGCCTCCTGTGCGCGATGCCTTGCGAATGGTGAGCCTTAATCACCTGGTGCGCAAGCGCGACTGGAACCGGCCGTAGACGAAGTAGATCACCAGCCCGATCGCGATCCAGATGCCGAGCCGAATCCACGTATAGAGTCCCAGGCCCGCCAGCAAACCCAGGCAGGCCAGGATGCCCGCCAGCGGCAGCCAGGGCACGTACGGCGTGCGGAACGGCCGCGGCACGTGAGGCTCGGCACGCCGCAGGTAGATGACGGCAATGCAGACCAGGACGAAAGCGAACAGGGTGCCCGCCCCCACCAGACGGCTCAGTGCATCGATCGGCGTCATCGCCGCAACGATCGCCACGCCGATGCCGATGACGAGCTGGCTGATCCACGGTGTGCCGAGTCGCGGATGGATGCGCGCGAACACCGGCGGCAGCAGGCCGTCATTGGCGATGGTCGCGAAGATGCGGCTCTGGCCGTAGAGCAGCACCAGGATGACCGTGGTGAGCCCGACCAGCGCGCCGACCTCGATCAGCAACGACAGCCACGGCATGCCGATGGTGCGCGCGCCCTCGACGACGGGATCGGCGACATTGAGCTTGGGATAGTGCACCAGGCCGGTCAGCACCGAGGCGACGGCGATGTAGAGCACCGTCGAGATCGCCAGCGAGCCCAGGATGCCGATCGGCATGTCGCGCTGCGGCTTGCGCGCCTCCTGGGCGCAGTTGGAGACGGCGTCGAAGCCGATATAGGCGAAGAACACGATCGAGGCGCCGCGCAGGATGCCGCTCATGCCGAAATGGCCGAACTCGCCGGCGTTGGTCGGAATGTAGGGCTGCCAGTTGGCGGTGTTCACGTAGGCCGCGCCGACCAGCACGAAGGCCAGCACGACGACCAGCTTCACCACGACCATGACATTGTTGAGCTTCACCGATTCCCTGGTGCCGGCGATCAGCAGCCCGGTGAGGACCAGCACGATGACGGCGGCCGGCACGTGGGCGATGGCCGTGCCAGGCGTTCCGTCGGCCTTCACGATCGCATCGCCGGTCGCCGACAGGAGCTCGGGCGGCAGGCCGATGCCCATCTGCACCAGCAGGCTGTTGAAATAGGCCGACCAGCCGCAGGCGACGACGGCGACGCCCATGGAATACTCCAGGATGAGGTCCCAGCCGATCATCCAGGCGGCGAGCTCGCCCAAGGTCGCGTAGGTGTAGGTGTAGGTCGAGCCCTGCACCGGCAGCAACGTCGACAGCTCGGCATAGCACAGGCCGACCAGGCCGCAGGCGATGGCGGCCAGGACGAAGGAGATCGTGAGCGCGGGCCCGGCGTAGAGCGCCGCCGCCGTGCCGGTGAGCACGAAGATGCCGGCGCCGATGATCGCGCCGACGCCCATCGCGGTGATGCTGAACGGCCCCAGGACCTTGGACAGGGATTTGAAGGCGCCGCCCTCGGTCGTGATGATGTCGGCAACCGGCTTGCGCACGAAAACACTGTGACGGTCCATTCAACTCCCCCGGACCATCTTCGCCGGGTTGCCGGCGTCGTGCCATCTGGAATGTGGCGAACGTGCGGCCGGCGCCTCGCGGTTGCGTCGTCGTTTCCACGCAACACCTTCTCCGGCGCTGCGTTCACTCCCCGTCCAACCCCAATGCACGGAGAACGACGATGATCCGCACGACCCTTGCGAGCCTCGCCTTCATCGCCGCCGCCGGTGTGGCCCACGCCCAGATGCAGGCTCCCAGCACGCCGGAGGGCCGCGACCAGCGCTCGATGCCGGGCGGCACCAGCAACCCCAACACCGCCCAGCCCAAAAGCCCGATGAACCCGTCGGCCGGCGAGGCGGCGGCCAAGGCGGAGCTCGAAAAGCGGGGCTACACTGGCGTGAAGAGCCTGACCCGCGACACTGCCGGCAACTGGGCCGCCAAGGCGATGCGAAACAACGCCGAGGTCGCCGTGGTCCTCGAGCCGAACGGCAGAATCACGGAGCGGTAGACCGAAAGGTCTCTGCTGCCGGGCCTGGCGGGACGGTTTACTCCTCGTTTGCGTCCCGCCAGCGCTGGCGCTCTCCGTAGGGGCGGAGTCCGGCCGGTCCAGGCGGACGGCTGCGCGCGGCGGCGCAGCCTTTTGGATCTCGTATTGACGATGCAAAGAGCGGGAACGCTGGGCGACAGCGCAACGGAACGATACTATTACTCCAGTTTCTATTCGTCAAGTACTGAGGTCAATGTCGCTTTTCGGTCTGGCCCCAGTCCGGACCTGTCAAATCTCCGTGCGGACCTACCAATGTATAGACTTGTGGGCACCGCTGGGCCGACCATATGCGCATCATGCGCTCCCTCCTTGTCACTGCCCTCGTGATCGTATGCCTGGCGACGCCAGCGATGGCGCAATATGCGCCGGGCTCGATCGGTAATGGCGGTCGCATGCCCGAGACCATGTCGCCCGGTGCCCTGCCGCCGCCGCCCACCATGCCCGCGCCGTCCGTGTCGACGCCAGCTCCGTCCGCCTCCTATGGCGGCCGCTATCCCAACACCGAATCGCTGTCGCGCGATAGGATCCAGTCCGAAGGTTATCGCGTGAGAGACATAAACCGGCAAAATAACGGTTCGTGGAAAGCCGACGTCACGCGCGATCCCGTACCGACGCGGCCGCAGGGCGTGCCCAGCAAGATCACCGTCTATCCCGACGGCCGCGTCGTCGAGGAGCGCTAGGAGCAGTACTTCCTCCCCAGCAAAGCTGGGGAGGTGCCCGCGCGGCGGGCGGAGGGGTCATGGGCCGCGGCATTGCTGTCACCCATGACCCCTCCGGCCCTAGGGGCCACCTCCCCACGCTTGCGCGTGGGGAGGAAGAGTTTCGAGCGCGCCGACGAAGCGCTAACCCTCTGCGGCGATGCGGTCGAGAACCGGCGTCAGGTAGCGCCGAAACTCGACGGGACTCTCCGACATCGGAAAGTGCCCCATGCCCTTCATGACCTCGAAGTGTCGGGCCCCCGTCACGCGCGCGAGGGCCGCGGTCAGCTCCGGCGTCGCCGAGAGGTCGTACTCGCCGGTCAGCAGATACAATGGGCACTTGCCGTCGAGGACGGCGAGATCGGCGTTCCTGAGATCGCCGTCGCTGAAATAGTAGTTCAGGTCGCCGAGGAAGACCGACGGGCCGCCCTGCATGTAGTGCCACAGCGTCTCCCACTTGTCGGCGCCGGGCGCGGTCGGCGCGATCAGGCAGGCGACCGTGCCGGCCGCCGCTTCCTGGCCGTGGATGTCGGGCCGGTACAGCACGCCGAGATCGCGCAGCCGCGGGTCGGCGCCCGCCTCGGCATGCGTCGCCGACTGCAGGCCGATGGCCGCCCTGAAGTATGCGCCGTGATGCAGCGCCAGATGCAGCACCGCGCGACCGCCGATCGAGCAGCCCATCACCACCGGCCGCTCCAGGCCGAGCGCGCGCGATACAGTCATCACGGTGTCGACATAGAGCCGGGTCGTGAGCTGGTAGGCCTCGGTCTCGAAGCCGGCGGGCGGCGAGGACTTGCCGTGCCACGGCAGGTCGAAGGCGATGACGCGAAAGCGCGCCGTGATGCCCGGGTCGTTCAGCACTTCGCGATATTGCCGGCCATCGGCGCCGGCCGTGTGCAGGCAGAGCAAGGGAATGCCCTGCCCCGCCTCCTCGAAGTAGATGCGATGCGGCCGGCCGTTGAGGTCGAGCCGCAGATAGCGACCGACCACGGGCTCGATGATCGGCGAACCCACAGCGGGCGGGCGCCGCATCGGCTGGGACGGCCGCAGCGTCGCGAAGACCTGCTCCAGGAACAGCATGTGTCGGCCCCACGCCAGGATGTCGCCTTCGACCCGTAGATGGCCGACGCGCTGCATGCCGACGAGGCTCTGGAAGCCGACGGCCGGCACCGGCCTGGCAAACTCGGCCCAGCTTGCCGGCGAGGCGGTCAAGCTGAAGGCGGCATCCGCGGCTGCGCCCTTGTCTACCGCAATGCCCTCACCGATGCGCACCGTGACCGGCTCCGTGCCGCCCAGCGCGGCGAAGGACAACGCGGCCAGGCGGGCGCGCCGCAGCAGCGCCGCGTTGCCCTCGAGCGCCGTGGCCAGACGCGAAAAATCCATGGCTCAGTTACCCGGCTTGATGCGGGCGTCCTTGATGACCTTGCCCCACTTGGGGATGTCGACGGCAATCGCCTGGCGCGTCTCTTCGGGCGTGCTGCCGACGATGTCGAGGCCGAGCGCCGCGAACTTCTGCTTCATCTCGGGGTCGGCCAGGACCTTCAGCGATTCGGCGCGCACCTTGTCGACGATCGGCTTGGGCAGTCCGGCCGGGCCCATCAAGGCGAACCATGACGTCGCCTCGAAGCCCGGAAAGCCCGATTCATTGAAGGTCGGCAGGTCGGGGGCGTTGGGCGAGCGCTGCAGCGAGGTGATGCCGATGCCGCGCACGCGGCCGTCGCGAACCAGCGGCAGGCTGGCGCCGGCATTCTGGATGCCGACCTGGACGACGCCGCTCATGAGATCGGAGAGGTTCGCTCCGCGGTAGGGAATGTGCTCCATCTTGATGCCGGCCAGATGGCTGAACAGCTCACCGGCAACGTGCTGCGGCGTGCCGACGCCCGGCGTGCCGTAGGAGAGCTTGCCGGGATTGGCCTTGGCGTAGGCGACCAGCTCGGCGATCGACTTCACCGGCAGGTCGTTGTTCACCATCATGATCGACGGCATGCGCAGCGAGGTCGAGATCGGCGTCAGGTCCTTCAACGGATCGAACGGCAGGGTCTGCAGGCTGGGCAGGATGGTGATGGCGGCATTGCCCGCCCACATCAGCGTGTAGCCGTCGGGTGCCGCCTTGGCGACGCGGTCGGTGCCGATGGCGCCCGAATTGCCGGCGATGTTCTCGACGACGACCGGCTGCCCCCACGCCTGCTGGAACTTGTCGGCGAACATGCGGGCGGTGACGTCGGTCGCGCTGCCGGCCGTGAAGCCGACCACGAGCTTGACCGGCTTTTCGGGCCAGGTGCCCTGGGCGAGCGCCGGCGTCGCCGCCAGCACGACGACAAGCGCCAAGGCACGAACGATACGAAGCATTGGTTTTCCTCCCTTTGCCGGGAGGCTATGGCAACTAGCGCCGCCCCGCCAGAGCGCGGTTCTCCAACCGGCTCAGCAGGCGAACCAGCGGCCACAGCAGCAGGAAATAGATGATCGCCGCCAGCACGATAGGCGTGGCGTTGTAGGTCAGGCTCTGCGCCTGGCGCGCCTGGAACAGGAGCTCGGGCACGGCGACGACGCTGCCGAGCGAGGTCAGCTTCACGACCTCGAGCGTGTTGGACATCAAGTCGGGCAGCACGTTGCGCACGGCCTGGGGCAGCACGATGTAGGTCATGGCCTGCAGGCGGCTGAGGCCGGTCGAGCGGCCGGCTTCGACCTGGCCCGCCGGAACGGAATCGATGCCGGCGCGCAAGATCTCGCCGTAGTAGGCGCCGGTGTTGAGGAAGAAGGCGATGGCCACGCAGGCGAAGCCGCCCAGCTCCAGGCCGGCGAACGGCAGGCCCGCGAACAGCAGCACCAGCAGCACCAGCGGCGGGAAGGCGCGGAAGAAATCGACCCAGGCCATCAGGGGCCAGCGCACCAGGCGATGATGCACAGTGGCGAGCAGCGCCAGGATCAGGCCGTTCAGCAGGCCGAGCGGCACCACGATCAGCGACAGCAGGACGGTGTTCAGGAGGCCGGCCAGCACGATCGGCCAGATCGCGGCGATGATCTCGGGATTGAAGAAGGTCTCGATCATCGCTTCCACGCGAACTTGGTCTCGATCCAGCGCGCGGCGACGACGACCGGCAGGAACAGCACGAGATAGGCCGCCGCTCCCATCATCAGCGGCGACGGATTGTAGGAGTTGGAGACCGCCGAGCTCGCCTGCCCCAGGATCTCGGTGACCGCCACGACGGTGCCGAGTGCGGTGCCCTTGGTGATGGCGATGGTGCGGTTGGTGAGCGGCGGGATGGTGAGCCGCATGGCCTGCGGCAGCACGACGTTCATCAGGGTCTGGCCGAACGACAGCCCGGTCGAGCGCGAGGCTTCCCACTGCCCTTTCGGGATGGAGGTGATGCCGGCCCAGAAGATCTCCTCGGAGAAGGCCATCAGCACGAAGGCGAGCGACAGCCAGGTCGACACGAAGCCCGACGGCGAGACGCCGGCCGCCGGCAGGCCGAAATAGATCAGCACGATGATGACCAGCGGCGGCAGCGAGCGGAACAGGTCGACGACGAAGATGATCAGCCAGTTGAGCGGCCGGATGGCGAGCGCACGCAGCAGCGCCAGCACGAGGCCGGCGAAGAGGCCGCTGATGATGATCAGCAAGGCGAGCTCGATGGTGA
>JAEZHS010000178.1 GCA_023436825.1 Pseudomonadota bacterium
GCCGAGTTCAACACCTCGCTCAAGCTCGACGCCAAGCGGGCGCGGGCGCTCTATGGGCGTGGAGTGGCGATGACCAGGAGCGGCGACAGCCGCGCGGGCGCCTCCGACATCGAAACGGCGCGCGCCCAGCAGCCGGGAATCGCCGACGAGTTTGCCGGCTACGGCATACGCTGAGGGGCGAAAGACATGGCGAGCCGAGCTTTGCCGGCCGACGGCATCGGCATCCAGGTGCCGGTCGGGCACATCGGCGCGGACCGCATCCATTGGCAGACGGTCTTCGATGCGCGCGACAAGCCCAGCATCTACCGCATCCACAACGGCTCGGGCAGCGGGTCCGATCCCGGCAACGCGATGATCGTCGAAGTCGACGGCGCCAAGCGCACCATCAAGGTCAACGTCGGCACCTCGGTCGACGTGATGGGCAAGAAGATCCGCGTCAAGGCCGGGACGGGCGGGGAGGGTTCGCGCGTCGAAGGCTGGTACGTCCTGGTTTCGTAAAGGGCTCATGCTCTTCCGGACCGCGCGCATCTTGCGCGCTCAAGCTCATACGCGCATGTGAATGCGCTTAAGCGCGATGGAAGCGCGCGGTCCGGAAGAGCATGAATGAGTAGGCCGAAGGCTTGCGCTGCCGTTACGACAGCGCACGCAGGCTGCTTCGCACGGCCCTGCCATCCGACGGCGCAAGGAGCCGGTCGATCTCCCTGTGCGTGCGCCGCCAGATCGGCAGGGCCGAGCGCAGCACGGTCCTTCCTGCCTTGGTGAGCAGGACCAGCCGGCCGCGGCGGTCGTCGGGGTCGACCGTCGTCGCCACCAGCCCGCGCCGCTCGAGCGGCTTCAGGTTCGCCGTCAGCGTGGTGCGGTCCATGGCGAGCAGGCCGGCGACGGCGCCGATCGACGGCGGCCGCGGCTGATTGAGGGACATCAGCAGCGAGAACTGTCCGCTGGTCAGGCCGGCAGGGCGCAGCGCCTCGTCGAAACGGCGGGCCAGCGTGCGCGCGGCGCGCTGGGCGGCGAGGCAGAGGCAATGGTCGCGGACATGAACCGTGGTCGCCAAGGAGACGCCGGCCGATGTCACAGGGGCGGACTTTGACATGCCGTATTTACGTTGATATCAACCTACTTCGTCAAGGCCCAGGGACGGCCTTCCTTGCATCTAAACAGAGTCGGAGTGAGCAATGACCTACGTTGCCGGATTTGTCGCCGCGGTGCCTGCGGCGAACAAGGAAGCCTACCGCAAACACGCCGCCGATGCGGCGCCCTTGTTCAAGGAGTTCGGCGCCACCCGCATGGTCGAGGCGTGGGGCGACGACGTACCGGACGGCAAGGTCACCGACTTCAAGGGCGCGGTGAAGGCCAAGCCCGACGAGGTCGTCGTCTTTTCGTGGATGGAGTTCCCCAGCAAGGACGCCCATGACGCGGCGACGCAGAAGATCATGAGCGATCCGCGCATGAAGGAGATCGGCGCCGGCATGCCGTTCGACGGCAAGCGGATGATCTATGGCGGCTTCGCCACCCTGATCGACGACGGCGCCAGAACGAAGCCGGGTTACGTCGACGGCTACCTCGTGCCGGTGCCGAACGACAAGAAGGAGGCCTATCGCGCCCTGGCGCAGAAGGCCGCGCAGGTCTTCAAGGACCATGGCGCGGTCCGCGTCGTCGAGGCGTGGGGCGACGACGTGCCCGACGGCAAGGTCACCGACTACAAGGGCGCGGTGAAGGCCACGGCCGACGAGAACATCGTCTACAGCTGGGTCGAATGGCCCAGCAAGCAGGCGCGCGACGAGGGCTGGAAGAAGGTGATGGCCGACGAGCGCATGCAGCCCGGCGAGAACGCCATGCCGTTCGACGGCAAGCGCATGATCTATGGCGGGTTTGCGCCGATTTTGGACGCCTAGTCGTCTTCTTCCGGACCGCGCGCATATTGCGCGCTCAAGCTCTGACCGCGCTGGAAGCGTGTGGTCCGGAAGATCATGAGGGCGGGGCAGGGGACAACTGTTGCTCCCTCTGCATCGTCTCAGCGGCGGCTAAAAGCTCCGCGCGCCGATGGGTCACGATCGCCTGGTTTTCCGACACGTACTCGCCCCAGGTGATCTGGCGCCCGACGAGTCGCGCCGTATTGGCATCGGCCCGCGCGTAGCTGTCCGTCAGAATCGCCACGATGGTCGGGCTCACCCCGGCCGCGCTCCGCAGCGCCATCTTCCGGCAGGGCGCGAGATAGTCCTGCTGAAGCGACTGCAGCAGCTCGGCCTCCTGCGGCGTCGCCTTCGCGGGATTGCTCTTCATGGCCGCGGTCGGGCTGTCGGCGTGATCGCCCATCCTGTCTCTGAGAGCCTGGTGCGGCGGGCTGGCCAGGACCTTGCGCCAGCAGGCGTCGATGACCGGCGCGTCGGTTGCGGCGATGCCGTGGACTCGCGCCGCTTCCGGAGGCGTCCGGCTCGCGCAGCCGCCGAGGACGGTGCCGATGGCCAGTGCCTTGGAAAGGACAATTAGCAGGGTCATCCTGCGGCGTGCATCCCGAGAGGACGAATTCATGGTCACGTCTCTTAGCATGCGGTCCAACCAGACATCGAAGAACACGAGTCAGGACGATTTGTGGGATTTGATGGGCAGGAGCCCGGCAACCCATCGTTTTCTGACGCTCTTCAAGACGCCGCTGCAAAGCTTCGTGGGCGACATCCTCGAGGTGTTCAAGGCGCCCAAGGCCGAAGGCGTGGATTTCGAATTCGCGCCCGGCAAGCGAACGGAATTCCTGAACCTGGTCGATCCGTCCACGGTCATCGGCAATACCGGTCCGTTCACCTTCATCAGCCCCGCCAATGGCAAGATGGTACCCGATGATCCCGGCGCATCGCATCCCGACCAGGTCTGGCGCCGCCTTGCCAGCGCCGCCGCCGTCGGCATCAGCTATCGCGAGCCCGGCTTGAACTCGAGCCTTCACATCTCGATCCGCAAGGACGGCGCCAACGTCCATCTGGACCGTGAGGGATTCGTCTCCTCGACGAACGGCCGGATCACCTACGATCCACACCAGGTGCTCAACCACCTGAGCACCGATCTGGCCTCCGACTATGTCCCTGTCCTGATCTCGAGCCTGACCGTGAAGGACGACGACGGTCGAACCAAGTTTCAGGGGAACCTGGCTCCCTGGCTGGAAGTGAATCTGCCCGGGACGGTGGACCTGGCAGGATCGCGACGGAAGGAGACCGAGGGCATCATTGGCCTGAGGCTGTTCGGCATCTTCCAGGCCGGCGGAGGCTGATATCCGCTCTCAGCGCTCACTGGAGCATTTCTCCAGGTAGGCTCGATCCTTCCTGAAGATTCAGGCCGCTGCCCGGACACAAAGCGCCGCCATCCTTGCCGGTTGAACGATTGCGGTTCGCCGACGCAGGAGGGCTCCCCATGACGCGCTTCAGGCGCAGCAACGACATAGAAGTCAGCATCAGCCCGGAATTCGACAAAGGGTATGGCCCTGGAGAGATACCCGACCATCCCGGCATCTATCGATGCAGCGGATGCGGATGCGAAATCGTCGCCGAGGCTTCCACAGCGCTTTCGTCGGAGAACCATCCCAAGCATTCACCGGCCCAGGGGAAAATCCGATGGCGACTTGCCGTCGCCGCGCAGAGAGAGCCGCATTAGGCCGGTGCCGCGCCGCGTGGGATGCTCATCTCTTGCGGGCCACGATGTAAGGGCGGTTGTCGTTGCCTTTCGTCGCATGGCCTTCAGTGGCAAGAATTTCGAAGCCCGCGTCGCCCAGATGCCGCTCGAGGTCCGCCGCCCGAAAGACGCTTACATGGGGCGCCTTGCCGATCACCCGCAGCAGGGGCACGGCAAGCCGGATGAGCGGCTCATGTCCCCGACACAGGGTGTCTTTGAGATGAACAGCCCCTCCGCTGCAAGCAGGGCGTGGATGCGGCGCAGCGTGCCAGGCACGTCGCGGACCAAGTGGAGATAGTTGAAGCCCAAAACCGCGTTGAACCGTGTCGAATCATGCGCAAGCGTTTCCGCCGTGGCGGTGCGGAAGACAAGGGCGGGGATGGGGCCGGCGACGTGCTTCTCGCCGGCGATCGCGATCATTCCGGCGGAGACGTCCGTCGCAAGATAGTCTTGAACGCCGCTCGCGAGCCGAAGCGCCGTTGTGCCTGTGCCGCAGCCCAGTTCCAAGACACGGTCGCCTGATCCCAGCAGGGCACGGGTCCGGTCCAGCGTGCGCTCATATCCGGCCTGGTCGGCAATCGCGCTCCGGGCGTACTTCCGCGAAGACCGATCCCAGAATCGGGCGTCGCTGGCGATGCTCATGGTCATTGTTCTCCCTGGTCGCTGCGCACCGTGGGTGGCGGATGGGTGTCCGCCACTGCTTGCTTTAAAACATCATTTTGGAAGGCAATTTCGAAGGTCGCACAAGACCTACCCCATGCAAGCGTGATCGATCGTCTGCCTGGGTCACTGCCAGCGCAGCAATTTCTATTTTTTTGGGCACCGACACCCCCCTCGCGCATCCGAAGCCGCCCCAGGTGTCACCCGCGGGTGGGGGGCCTGCCTGACGCCGCTGAATGTCCAGCCCATTGGCGGGATGCGCGTCTACGTCGAAACCTTCTGATGTCGTCAACCCGCCTCTACCACCCCACGAGAAGTTGCCAGCGATGGCGCGGCGGCCCAAGGCCGCCAGTTAAGGGCAATCTGGCATCGGATGCCGCACGCCGTGTCGCAGCTTTGATATCGGCAGCAAGTCGGGCGGCGCATCAAAGCCAAAATCTGAATCACTGGAGTGGTTTCACCGGTCCCAGGCTCTTTGGGGACGTGCCCAGCCGGATCGACTCCAGGAGCAGAAAAAGGGTCTTGGCGTCGATGCCCTCTGGCTAGGCCGCTACATGGGGGGCAGCAGGGTAGGGAGGGGGCGGCGGGCCCACGAATGGGCCACCGGCTTTGGCTGCGTTTTGCTGCGAGTCCGGCGCTGTGCCTTGTCCACCTTGTCGCATCTCGCGCCGCCAGCAGGCCGACCAGTGATCGGCAAAGAGTGCAGTTCACCGATGTTTATGGCGATACTGCATGGGCGTCGAGGCAGTCCACCGCTTGAAGGCCCTCGCCAACGGAGCCGGTTCGGCATAGCCCAGCGCGTAGGCGATCTGGTGCAGGCGCAGGTCGGTGTTTGCCAGGTAGTGCTTGGCAAGATCGCGGCGAACGCCGTCTACCAGCTCGCGATAGGTGGCATCGCGCTCGCCAAGCCTGCGCCCGAGGGTCTTGGTGCTCATATTGAAATGGCGCGCGACGTCATCGAAAGGGGGTGCCCCCTTTGCCAGCTGTTCCACAACGTAACGCCGCATGGAATGGACAAGGTCCTCCTTGCGCGGCTGACGGCCGAGGATGCGGCGGCAGGCGCCCTCCAGCGTACGTAGCAGCCGGTTGTCGGCCCCGACCACGGGCAGCCGCAGGGTCTCCTCGGTGTAAATGGCCGCGTCCCACTCGGCCTGGAAGCGGACAGGACAGCCCACGATGGCTTGGTAGTCGATGGACTCATTAGGCTGGGCATGCGCGAACTCGACGCGAACAGGGATCGCACGCCGTTGCGTCAGCTCGCGCGCGCCCTTGACCAGCAGAGCCATCGCCTGCTCGGCATGGTGCCGCAGGCCGCGTAACGGCGCATCGGTCTCCCGAAAGCGCAACACGCCGCCACCCGATCCAAACGATTCGAAGACCACGTCAAGGCCCTCGTTCGTCACGCTGATATAGCGCTCAACGTTGGCCAATGCATCGCCGAGCGTCGGCGAGTTGAGCGCGATGAAGCCGACCAGGCCGCTGTCGCGCACGTCATGGGAGCTGCCGAGCTTCAGGCCGTAGCCAGGTTCGCGCAGCAGCAGCGCCGCCCGCTCGATCAGGCCCATGTAGGCGGCATAGGGGATGCGGCCGTCGGGATTGGCGACGTCCGTGCGCGACAGGCCGACCTCCTTCAGGGGGCCATCGAGCGCATGCCCGGCGCGCCGCAGGTCGTCCGCGATGTAGGTGGCCCATCGGGCCTCGATCATCGGAACTGGCATGGGTTGTTCCCCGATTGACCGCCAGCGTGGCGTCAAGCGTCAACAGTTTGGCGCGCGCGGTCAATGCAGGAGCGACGCAGATGCATCAGTTAATGGGCCTGTTGGTTGCTTTAGGGAGGCAGGATCGCCGCGTTCAGTCGGCGATCCGACCAACTCGCGGCCGGCCCGTGCCCGCTCACCTGTGGGACGTGGGCCCGCTGCACCGGCCACGAGCAGCGACCTGGTGGCCAATGGCCGGCAAGAAAGGATGAGTATGCAATCCATGCCCGAAGCTGCCGAGCCGGCGGAGGTCGAAGCCGACGACGTGTCAGAGGCCGACCGCATGCGGTGCCGCACCCTGATCGAGGCGGCGGGCTTCCACGAGGTCGACTATGAAGAACGAGGAGCGGCTTGGGAGCGCATGCTCCCCGAAGGCGACTGCCTGGTGCTGGCGGTACGGGAGACGAGCCTGTTCGGCAAGCCCGAGTGCAAGGAGTGGACGCTCACACGACTCCTGAAGGATGGCACGCCGGGAGGCTCCGCCGAACCGGTGACCTTGGGCGAAGCGCTCGACGTCGCTCGCACCCTTTCGGGCTTGCCACGGTTCGCCTCGGGTCTGCTTTGAGACTGAGACTGGCGCTGGCGGTCAATGGATTGTCGACGCGCGTCAATGATGCCGACTGTGGCCTTAGCTATGTGTTGTCGTTCCGGGGCTACTGAGGGAACCATTGAAAGACCATCTGCCCAACCATCGAGAGGACCAAGAGGACCGCGCTCGGGCGCAGCAAGCGCGCGCCCTGAACATCGAGCGCAGCAACGGACACAAGCCCAGACGATCTTGGGTGTGGCGGGGGATAGCCGGGATTGTGCTGGGCCTCCTTGGCTATCTGGTCGTCAGTTGTGTCGTGGAGTTTCGCCTGCACGAGCCCAAGTTCGACCGGCGCACCATCAAGTTCGATCACCGTTAGGGAGGCCAGCGCGCCTTCTTTTGACGCGATCAGGCGTCGGGGTGATCAGGTTGGTCTGTCCGATGATGTCGGTGTCACTCATCCTGAGCGCGGCGTCAGTTCGATGTCACATGTAGCGGCCGCTCCAGAAAGACATCAGCTCGGGCTGCTTCTTGGGCAAGTTTCAGCAAGATCATGACGACCGAGCGTGGGCACTGCGATGCCCGGATCCCGCGATGAATCGTCCTCAGCTGGCCACAACTGTTTGCCGCTGCGCCACACCCGCGCGTCCTGCGGCTGGCCCCGGGGGAATCAGGCGGCGTACTTATTGCTTAGAAGTGTGACAACCGACTGGGCATGCACGGCGTTTGCTGGATCCTGGCCGCTTTGGCTGCCGACAGAGATTGAGGGCGAGTTGTCCGACATCAGGCGCAAACCTTCGTCATTCGAAGAATACTGGCTGGCGTCGAAGGCTTGGGAGCGCAAGGGTCTGCCACTTGGCGCTGCCCGGGCCTTGGCGAACGCGGGTTTCCTCACAGTGGATGACCTCCAGTCAGCTGATGCTTTGGAACTCGCGAGCATCCCCAGGATAGGCCGCAAGAGCCTCGCCATTTTGTATGGACTAATGGGTCGAACGCAGCGCCGCCTTTGATTATCCGGCCACGCCGTCTAGGCTGGCGACGTCTCTGAGCTCACACCTCTCGCACCGCACACCAAGAGCGGACCGAGTGGGATCCTGCGATAGTTCAGGCAGCCAGCCACCTGAGACACCTTGGCCGTTGAAGGCTTTTGACCGACCTTTGTCCGGCCAAGCCCGCTGATCGTGGGGGGCTACGACTGACCCATCTCCGAACCATTGGGTGGTCGAGCTTCAAGCGCCAGCAGCGAGAGGGGAAGACCGCGATGGCGACACTTGCCGCGCCAAGACGACAGCCCGTCCGCCAGCATCGACATAACCCCGATCTTTGGCGAGGCAGGGCTCAACTTCTTCGGCCATCACTATACGAGCCTGTGGCTCAACAACAATGGCAGCGTCACCTTCG
>JAEZHS010000185.1 GCA_023436825.1 Pseudomonadota bacterium
GGGCCGAGCTCGGCGAGCGGGATCGCCGCGGCATCGTCGACGAAGAACGTGGCGTGCGGGTTGCCCATGTTGGTGCCGACGGGGTCCTGCAATGGACCGAGGCCGATCGGCATGTGGTTGGTGTCGCAGGCCTTGGCGACCGGGATTTCGCGCCAGTCGAGCCGGGCGAGGCCCATGTCGACCGAGATCACCGGCAGGCCGTTGCTGCCGACGCCGGTCTTCTGCGATTCGAGCAGGCCGGCCACGGTCTGCACCGTGACCTGATCGGTCTTGCACTCGTCCATCACCACCGAGGCGACGCAGCGCGTGGCATTGCCGCAGGCCTGGGCCTCGCCGCCGTCGGGATTGTAGATGCGCATGAAGACGTCGGCCTCGCGCTCGGTCGGCGGCTCGAGCACGATCAACTGGTCGCAACCCACGCCCAGCCGGCGATCGGCGATGACACGGCGGCGCTCGAGCGTCAGGTCGAGGCCGGCGCGGCGCGCATCGAGCACGACGAAGTCGTTGCCCAGCCCGTGCATCTTGAGGAACGGCGTACCCGTCATGTTGCCGCTATATGGCCGTTCGGCCCGGCCAGCGCAACGAGCGCGGCCGGACCTGGCCGTCACGGGGGCCGCCCAGCTCGCGCACGTCCATGGCGGCAAGCCGCTTGGTGTAGATGGTCATGTGCAGGATGCCCAAGGGGTCGTAGGGCATGGCCGGCTCGACGAACAATGACCTCTCGGTGTCCCAGGCCGGTGTCGCGTGGTGAATCGGCCAGTTGCAGCGACTGGGCAGCGGCTCGCAGGCAAAGCCCCTGTCGTAGACCAGGACGTTCAGCGCGATCTGGTCGGTCATGTCGGTCGAGCGCTGCAGGGCCTCGCCCATCACGTCGGCCCAGCCGGCCCAGTGCGGCGCCTCGGCCGCGAGGGCGAAGACGCCGGCGTTGATCAGGGGATAGCGGATGAGCCGTTCGGCCGTCTCCTTGCCGAAGCAGGCTTCGTAGGCCGCCCCGTTGATCGAGGAGAACTCGCCCCAGGCGTGGCGATAGTGGCGCATCGAGCGATGGATCTCCGGCGCCACGGCGAGCGCGCCCGTGCGCGCGGCGCGCTGGAACAGCGCGATCGCGTCGCCCTGCTGGACCCAGCAATCGCCGTCGATCCAGAGATAGAGACCGAAGCCCGGAAAGTAGCGCGGCAGGAATGGCCGGGCCGTCAACGCCTTGTAACCGTCCTTGAGCTTGTCTCGGCCAGGGAAGTCGAAGTCCCACTGCGGCACGACCAGCGTCGCGCCGTGCTCGCGGCACCACGCGCGCTGCTCGTCCGTCAGGCCGCAATCGAGGATACCCAGCGCCAGGGCCCGGCCCTCCGCCGTCGCGCGCAGCGAGCCGACGCAGTCCTTCATGAGGTCGAAATAGCCGGCATCGCCGCCGGTGATCGCGATGGTTCGTTCCGACACGCAGGGAAGGATGGCCCATCGGCCCTTTGCTGTCGCCTGCCATTCGGCCACAGTCGACTCCAGGAGGGCCCAGCCCATGGCCAAGCTCGTCGACTACTATGTCTCGCTGAATTCGCCGTGGACCTATCTCGGTTCCAAGCGCTTCGAGGCGATTGCCCAGAAACACAAGGCCCATGTCAGGATCTGGCCGGTCGACTTCGGTTCGGTGTTCGCCGTGTCGGGCGGCTTGCCGCTGCCCAAGCGCGCGCCGCAGCGACAGGCCTACCGCATGATGGAGCTGAAACGCTGGCGCGACCAACTCGGCGTGAAGCTCAATCTCGAGCCCAGGTTCTTTCCCGCCAACGAAGTGCCGGCGGCGAAATGCGTGATCGCCCTGCGCGAGCTCAGCCGGATGGCCGACGCCATCAAGCTCGCCCATGCAGTGCTTTACGCGCTGTGGGCCGAGGAGAAGAACACCGGCGATCCGGCGACCCTGCGCGAGATCATCGCCGGCTGTGGCCTCGACGCCGATCTGGTGCTCAAGGCGAGCGAAGCGCCCGGCATGGCCGAGAAGCGCGAGTCCTACACCCAGTTCGCCATCGACCAGGGCGTGTTCGGTGCGCCGTCCTTCGTGATCGACAAGGAGATCTTCTGGGGCCAGGACCGGCTGGACTTCGTCGACCGCAAGCTCGCGGGCTGAACAAGCGCACCTCATGGTGAGGCTTTGTCGATCACCGCCGCAGCCACGACGGCCAGCCCGTTGTTGACGATGTGCGCCACCAGGGACGGCCAGAGCGAATCGGTGCGCTGCCGCAGCCAGCCGAACCACAGGCCGAGCGGCAGCACCAGGAGGACATGCGCCGGCTCGATATGGGCGGCGGCGAAGAGGATCGAGCTCACGAACCAGGCGATCGTCGTTCCCCAGCGCCCGGCCAGCCAGCCATAGAGCAGGCCGCGAAACACCGCCTCCTCGGCGAGCGGCGCCAGCAACGCCATTATGGCCAGGCTCGCCACGAACAGGCTGGGTGTGCGGGCGACGTCCAACGCCTGCTTGACGCCCTCCGGCTCGCCGAGCTGGCTGACCGCGATCGACACGATCAGGGCGCCGACTGCGCCGAGCACGATCGTCCAGATGCGCGCCGGCCGAAAACCCAGCGCCGGCAAGGCCCGCCAGCCCATTGGGGCGACAGCGACGGCGAGCGCGATCAGGCTCGACACGAAGAAAAGGGTGAGCATGGCCAGCATGTCGCGGCCGCCGAACAGCCAGACCGCCGGCGCCAGCAACAGCGGCAGAACGACCAGGAAGATCACGATCGACCAGCCGCTGACCGGCCTGGAATCGTTCTGGATCAAAGGGTTAGAGTCCGCCGTCAAGCCTTTTGACTCCTTGTCCGGCAGGCCTTATACCCCGGCCGTTCAATCGGTCGTGCCGATTTAATGGTTCCTCCTTCGGGGGAGCTCCGCTGATCCGCGAAGGTTCGCGCATCGGCGCGATACGTGTTTGGGCGAACGTAGGGTCGATAGGCAGGATGTTCGAGGGTCTGAGCAAACGTCTGGGCGACGTCTTCGACAAGCTTCGCGGGCGCGGTGCGCTATCCGAGGCCGACGTCGACGCGGCCCTGCGCGAGGTCCGTACCGCGCTCCTCGAGGCCGACGTGGCGCTGCCGGTCGTCCGCCAGTTCATCGACGGGGTTCGGCCCAAGGCGATCGGCGCCGACGTCATCCGCTCGGTGACGCCGGGCCAGATGGTGATCAAGATCGTCAACGATCACCTGGTCGAGATGCTGGGCGGCACCGTCGCCGACCTCGACCTCAACGCCATCCCGCCGGTCGTGATCCTGATGGTCGGCCTGCAAGGCTCGGGCAAGACCACCTCGTCGGCCAAGATCGGCTATCGCCTCAGCCAGGGCCCGCAGGGCATGGCCGCGGAGTTCGGCGGCACCTTCGCCACCAAGCGCAAGGTCATGATGGCCTCGCTCGACACCCGCCGCCCGGCCGCGCAGCAGCAGCTCAAGATCCTGGGCGAGCAGACCGGCGTGCCGACCCTGCCGATCGTGCCTTTGGAGATGCCGCTCGCCATCACGAAGCGCGCGCTCGAGACGGCTCGGCGCGAGGGCTACGACGTCCTGATTCTCGACACCGCGGGGCGGCTGTCGATCGACGAAGAGCTGATGAAGGAAGTGGCCGACATCAGCGCCCTCTCCAAGCCGCAGGAGACGCTGCTCGTCGCCGACGCCATGACCGGCCAGGATGCGGTCAACGTCGCCAAGGCCTTCAACGATCGGCTCGCCGTCACCGGCATCGTGCTCACGCGAGTGGACGGCGATGCGCGTGGCGGTGCGGCGCTGTCGATGCGCGCCGTCACCGGCCGCCCGGTCAAGCTCATAGGCGTCGGCGAGAAGTTCGATGCGCTGGAGCCGTTCCATCCCGACCGCATCGCCAGCCGCATCCTCGGCATGGGCGACATCGTCTCGCTGGTCGAGCGCGCCGCCGAAACGATCGAGAAAGAGGACGCCGAAAAGCTCGCGGCCAAGGTTCGCA
The DNA here is from genome assembly GCA_023436825.1 of Pseudomonadota bacterium. The sequence goes on from JAEZHS010000185.1 coordinate 3,958, forward strand.
AGGGCCAGTTCGACATGGACGACCTGCTGAGCCAGCTGCGTCAGCTGCGCAAGATGGGCGGCCTGTCGGGCCTGATGGGCATGCTGCCGGGCGCCATGCAGGCCAAGGCGGCGATGTCCAAGGCCAAGATCGACGAGACCCAGCTCAAGCGCCAGGAAGCCGTCATCCTCGCGATGACGCCCAAGGAGCGGCGCAACCCGGACATCATCCACGCCTCGCGCAAGAAGCGCATCGCCAAGGGCTCGGGCGTGGCCGTGCAGGACGTCAACAAGCTGCTCAAGCAGCATGCCGACATGCTCAAGATGATGAAACGCGTCAACAAACTCGGAGAGAAGGGATTCATGCGCAGCCTCGGAGGCATGATGCCGCCGCCCGGCTTCCCGCGCTGAAATTTCGAAGGAGAAAGAATGCTTGCTATTCGTATGACCCGTCACGGCGCCAAGAAGCGGCCGTTCTTCCACATCGTCGTGGCCGATTCGCGCAGCCCGCGCGATGGCCGCTTCATCGAGAAGCTCGGGACCTACAACCCGCTGCTGCCGCGCGAGCACGCCGAGCGCATCAAGCTCGACAAGGAGCGCATCGCGCATTGGCTGATGGTTGGCGCCCAGCCGTCCGACCGTGTCGCCAAGTTCCTGGCGCAGGCCGAGATGATGCAGCCGCGCGAGCGCCGCGACCAGACCAAGAAGCCGCTGCCGCGCGCCAAGGCGCAGGAGCGCCTGAAGGCTGCCGCCGCCGCTGCCGCGGCTCCGGCCGAGGGTGGCGAGAAGGAGGCAGCCGCGAGCTGATGAGCTTGTCTGGTGAGTAAGGGCCGCGTCCTGCTGGGCGTCGTGGCCGCGCCGCACGGAGTGCGCGGCCTGGTGCGCATCAGGAGTTTCACCGAGGACCCGATGGCGATCGCTTCCTATGGCGAGCTGTCGGACGAGACGGGAAGCAGGCGGTACCGGGTCGAGGCATTGAGCAC
>JAEZHS010000267.1 GCA_023436825.1 Pseudomonadota bacterium
TCGGAGGCTGGATATCCTGTCGAAAGAGGGACGCACCATCAAAGTGGTGGATAGAGAACGGCTCGTCATTTTGGCCAGTTTCGACGGCAACTATCTCAATATGCCGCAGCTGCTTTCACACTGGCACGTCAGGATAGAGCGCGCCGCTACACCGGCCCCCCGCAGGATCCGATCGACCTTGCTACTGGTTTGAACACGACCTTGTTGTGCGCGGACGGCACGTGACAGGCGATCTGTCGTCGGAGACGTTGGCAGCAGCAGGGACCCGTCCCTTACCGTTCGGCCACTGCCAGTGCCGGAGGAGGTGGACGCTTCAATGCCTCATGAGGATTTCTGGGAGGGACGTGGTGAACGCGATCCCGTTTGCCGGTCAGCCAGTCAAGCTATCAGCGATGCGCTCTGAATACGCTGCGCGGGACGGGTAGCCGCATCCGTACTTGGCGACCGTCGATTGGGCGACCTCGATGCCAAGGTTGAGGAGGTCACCATGTGTCCGGGGTACATCCCTCAGCCGGTTGGCCAGGCCCATCCGGCCGGACGATCGTCACAGCGTTCAGACCGACAAAGGAAGGGCAAAGCAGGACGACAGGGCTCGCGCGTGGGTGCGGGGTCAGGAAAAGATGAAGTCCTCCGTCGTGAAGCTGAGCGACGTCACACCGGCCAGGCGGATGGTGCCGCTCCCGCCGACGTCGGAAAGGTCTATCAGCGCCCCCTCGGCGTCGAAGGTCGTCGCCGCAGCGAGGTTCGACGACGGGCTGAAACCGACCAGGCGGATCACGTCGTTGCCGGCAACGTCGAAGTCGGTGATCCGGTCGGCGCCTGCCGCCACGCCGATGCGATAGACGAACGCGTCGTTGCCGGAACCTCCGATCAGCACGTCGGCACCGGTGCCGCCCGCGATTGTATCGGCGCCGAACCCGCCCTGAATCGACGAGACACCCGACACGGAGATGCCAGAGAAATCGAGCGTGTCAGCGCCCGAAGAGCCGACGATGGCGCCGCCGCCGCCCTCAAGGCGCTCGATTCCCGTGATCAGATTGGTGTTGCTGAGCGACAGGCTGCTGTTGCCGTCGATGAGGATTCGGTCGGCAGTGCCGGCGCCGCCGTCGATGACGTCGTTGAGCGCCTCGCTGGTGCGCGCGACGATGGTGTCGTCGCCGGCGCCGCCTCGGATGGTATCGTCACCGGAGCCGCCGTCGAGCCGGTCGGCGAAGCTGCTGCCGGTCAGCGTGTCGTTGCCGCTGAGGCCGCGGACCCCCGTGAGGTTCGTCACCGTGGTGAAGATCGACAGGTCGATGACGTTGGCGCCGGTGGTGCCGACAATCGATCGGCCGCCACCGTCGAGCGTCTCGACGCCGGTGATCGTCGAGGTGCCGTTGAGCGTCAGGTCGACGGTGCCAAAGATCTGCAGGATGTCGATGCCGCCGCCGCCGTCGATCGTGTCGGCCTGCGCCTCCGTGCTGGTGACGCGGATCGTGTCGTTGCCCAGCCCGCCGTCGATATTGTCCGTTCCGTTGCCGCCGTCGATGACGTCTGCGCCGGCCGATCCGCGTACGGTATCGTTGCCATCCAGCGCCAGGATACCGGCGAGGTTCGTCAATGTGTAAGCGCTGAAGTCGAAGGTGTTCCCGGAAGCGGTGCCGCGCAGCGACAGGTTCGATCCGTCGAAGATTTCGATGCCGGTCATCTGCGACGTGCCGGTCAGGACCGCGTCCGCGGTGCCGGTGATCTTCACCGTGTCGGTACCGAGCCCTCCCGCCATCGTGTCTGAGATCGCGTCGCTGCCGATGATCAGGATCAAGTCGTTGCCGGCGCCGGCATCGATGTTGTCGGTATTGGCGCCGCCGTTGATCGTGTCGCTGCCGCCGTTGCCGCGGATCGTGTCGTTGCCCGCGAGACCGTTGATCGTGTCGTTGCCTTCTCCTCCCGTCAGGGTGTTGTTGGCGGCGGTGCCGGTAATGATCTGGTTCTCATCACGGCCCTCGACGGTGACCGTCGCGGAGTTGGGCACGCCTGGGTTGACGCCATCGCCGATCTGGTAGGTGACGGTCAGCAGTTCGGATTGTCCGGCGTTGAGTGCGCCGAACTGGGCCGGGTCGAAACTGAGCACGCCGGCGGCGGAGACGGTGAAGGCCACGGTACGGGCGGCGTTCGACGAGGTGACGGTGACCGGCGACAGCACGGTGATCGTGTTGCCTTCCGGATCGGCGGCGCCGGAGAGCAGGTTGATCTGCACCGGGGTCGTCACGTCCTCGTTGGTGCTGGGCGCGGCAATCGGGGCAATCGTCGGTGCTTCGTTGGTGTCGGAGACGGAGATCGCCAGCGCCTGGGTGACCGCCGCGGCGTTGCCGTCGCTGACGCTGACCGTGACGTCGTAGATGTTGTTTGCGCCTGCGTCGGCCGGCGTCTCGAAATCGGGCGCCGACACGAAGCTCAGCACACCGGTCGAGGCGTCGATAATGAAACGTGAGGCGTCGGTCCCCCCGGCGATCGCGTAAGTGAGCGGGCCACCATTGGCATCATTGGCGCTGAGCGTCATGGCGACGAGCTGATTCTCTACGGCCGTGGCAGCGGCTGGCGAGGTGAAGACTGGTGCGCTGTTTGAGGGGGTGGTGCCATCGGTAAAGGTGACGTCGACCCAGTAGTTCGAGTCGTTGTAGCTCGCGGCCGGGAAGATGCCAGGCGTGCCGTTGGCGAAGACGCCGCCGGCGGCGCTGGCGGCCAGCACGCCGTCAGGTCCGGCGTGAGCGGTTGTGAAGTAGTTCGCGGTGATGGCGTAGTTCTGCGTGGTGCCGTAGGAGACGACGTAGGTCGCACCGGCCTCGATGGCGATCGGCGCCGAGAGGGTGCCGATCTGCCAGCCTGATTCGCCCACGGCCGAGGAGACGGTGACGGACCCGAGCAGAATACCTGCGGCGTTCCAGAGGTTCAGAACGCGCGTGTCGGTGTCGTTCGCGTCCGCCGCGCCGCGGAAGTAGCGCAGCTGCGTGATGGCGCCTGCGGTGTTCGCCGTGAACCTCATGCCGAGCTCGTAGTCAGTCTGGTCGGTTGTCTCGGTCGTCGTCGGCGCGTCGGTCAAGCCGAACACGTTCGAGCCAGTGCCGTTTTCGGCCCGGTCGGTGACGGAGACGGTGATCGCCTGGGTCACCGGCGGCGCGATACCGTCGGTGACGCTGACGGTCAGGTCGTAGACGTTGTTGGCGCCCGCGTCGGCCGGGGCCTCGTAGTTCGGGTTGGTGACAAAGCGCAGCAAGCCGGTCTGGGCGTCGATCGTGAAGAGTGCGGCGTCTGCTCCGCCGACGATCGCGTAGCTGAGCGGGCTGGCGTTGGCGTCGGTTGCGGTGATGGTAGCGGCGAGCGAGCGGTTCTCGGGTACGGAGAAGTCGGCGCCCGAGGTGATGATCGGCGCGCTGTTGGGGACGAAGGTAACGTCGGCCCAGTAGTTCGAGGCATTGTAGCTGGCGGTCGGGAAGGCGCCAGGCGCGCCGTTGGCGAAGACGCCGCTGGAGACGCCGGCGGTCAGCACACCGTCGGGTCCGCTGTGGGCGGTGGTAAAGTAGTTTGAGGTAACGACGTAATTCTGCGTGGTGCCGTAGGATACGATGTAGGTTGCGCCGGCCTGGATCGCGATCGGCGTCGAAAGCGTGCCGACCTGCCAGCCCGATTCGCCCGGAGCAGAGGAGACGGTGACGGAGCCGAGCAGGTTGCCGGCGGCGTTCCAGAGGTTCAGGACGCGCGTGTCGGTGTCGTTGGCGTCCGCCGCGCCGCGGAAGTAGCGCAGCTGGGTGATGGCGCCTGCGGTGTTCGCCGTGAAGCTCATGCCGAGTTCGTAGTCGGTCTGGTCAGCTGTCTCGGTCGTCGCCGGCGCGTCGTCGACATCGAACACGTTCGATTCGCCGCCGTTCTCGGCCCGGTCGGTGACGGAGACGGTGATTGCCTGTGTTACCGCCGGCGCGATACCGTCAGTGACGCTGACGGTCAGGTCATAGACGTTGTTGCCCCCCGCATCGGCCGGGGCCTCGTAGTTCGGAGCGCTGACAAAGCGCAGCAAGCCGGTCTGCGCGTCAATGGTGAAGAGCGCGGCGTCGGCGCCGCCAGCGATTGCGTAGGTGAGTGGGTTGGCGTTGGCGTCGGTTGCGGTGATCGTGCCGACGGTCAGCCGGTTCTCCGGCGAGGTCAGCGCCGCCGCCGAGGTGATGATCGGCGCAACGTTGACAACGGGGGTGGGGATGAAGGTGACGTCAGCCCAGTAGTTGGCGGCGTTGTAGCTGGCGGTCGGGAAGGCGCCGGGCGTGCCGTTGGCGAAGACGCCGCTGGAGACGCCAGCGGTCAGCACGCCGTCGGGTCCGCTATGGGCGGTGGTGAAGTAGTTTGAGGTGACGGCGTAGTTCTGAGTAGTGCCGTAAGACACGATGTAGGTCGCGCCGGCCTGGATCGAGATCGGTGCCGAGAGGGTGCCGATCTGCCAGCCCGATTCGCCCACGGTCGAGGTGACGGTGACGGATCCGAGCAGGACGCCCGCGGCGTTCCAGAGATTCAGGACGCGCGTGTCGGTGTCGTTGGCGTCGGCCGTGCCGCGGAAGTAGCGCAGCTCGGTGATGGAGCCCGCGACGTTCGCCGTGAAGCTCATGCCGAGCTCGTAGTCGGTCTGGTCGGCTGTCTCGGTCGTTGCAGGCGCGCCGATCGAGTCGAACACGTTCGAGCCGGTACCGCCGTTTTCGGCCCGGTCGGCGACGGTGACGGTGATCGCCTGTGTTACCGCCGGCGCGATGCCGTCGCTGACGCTGACGGTCAGGTTGTAGACGTTGTTGGCGTCTGCGTCAGCCGGGGCCTCGAAGTCGGGTGCGGACACGAAGCTCAGTACGCCGCTCGAGGCGTTGATGGTGAAGCGCGCGGTATCGGCGCCGCCGACGATCGCGTAGGTAAGTGGGTTGGCGTTGGCATCGGTCGCCGTGATGGTGCCGGCAACCAGCCGGTTCTCCGGTGAGGTCAGTGTCGCGGCCGAGGTGATGACCGGCGGCGAGTTTACCGGCGGGCTGAGGGCGTCGAAGGTGATGTCGACCCAGTAGTTGGCGCCGTTGAACGACTGCGACGGCATCACTGCCGGGCCGCTGCCGTATCCATAGACGCCGTTGTTGCCGTCGACCCCGTCCTGGACGACGCGTACGACGCCACCGAAGCCCCAGAAAGAATTGTTGTCGAGACCGTCGAAGCCCACATCGTTCGCGTCGACGAAATAGTTGCCCGTCGCCACGTAATTGTTGTCGGTGCGGTAGGAAACAATATACTGAGTCCCCGCCGTCAGGGTAACGGGCGTCGACAGGGTGGCAATCTGCCAGCCGGCCTGGCCCACGGTCGAGGTGAAGATCACCGTGGCGAGCAGGGTGCCCTCGGCGCGCCAGAGATGGCCTTCGCGCAAGTCGGTGTCGTTGGCGTCGCCGCTGCCGCGCCAATACTTGAGCTCGGTCACGCTGCCGGCGCGGTCGACAGCGAACCGCATGCCGAGCTCGATCGCCGTCGACTCGTTGTTCAGGACCGGCGAGCCCGGCGTGGCGCCGCTGAAGGCACTGAAAGTCGTCGGCGCCGTGACGGTGACGGCCTCGCTGTCGGGGGTGATGTTGTAGACGTTCAGGCTGTCATCGATCGCGCGCGCCTCGATCGTTACGGCGCCCTGCTTCGTCGGATACCAGTAAAAGCTCCAGGTCGCCCAGTTGTTGGTGGTGCTCGCTACCTTCCAGGTTGCGCCACCGTCGACAGAGACTTCGACCGCGGCAACCCTGCCGTCGGTCGTCAGCGGGTTGCCGTCATTGTCCGTCGCCGCGCCGGTGATCGTCACCGGCTTGAGCGCCTCGACGGAGTCGGGCAGGTCGTTGATCGAGGCCACCGCGGGCGTTGTATCGGTCGACGCACTCGCGCGCTTCAGCCCCTGCGAGATCAGGATGGCGTCCGCGACCCCCGGCTGGATCCCCATGTCGGCGAACATGTTGATCGTGAATTGCTGGATGTCGATGTTCTCGATGTTGGCGTCGTAGGGCGAGCCGTCATGCCGGTTGCTGAGCGCCCAGGTCCAGAAGGTGGTGCCGGCGCCGAACACCAGCGAGCCGCTCGCGGTACGATAGAGCGACAGGTTGTGCGTGGCTTCACCCGGGAGAGTGGTGTTGCCTTGGTCGACCAGGATTGCGTTCCACGGCAGCGTTGTCTCTGACAGCTTGATAAGGCCGGCGGGACGCAGGTTGTCGTCGGGCGAGGTGTCCCACTCATAGCCGAGGATGCCCGGGGCAATGTCGAGCTTGCCGCCATTGGCGATGGTGGTATCGCGCCAGACCCGCAGGGTGGCGTAGTTCGCCGGCACATCGAGGGCGCCGCCGAACTGTCCGGTGCCGTCGGGGCCGAACAGCTGGCCGGTGAGCTGGTTCTGGCCGCAGTGGCAGGCCGGGTTGAGGCCGGTGATCGGATCGACATCCTGGGGATTGCCGCCGCCGGCCAGGGGATTGCCGTGGAAGCGCGTGTCCATCCATGTCCCGGTCCAGATGTCGGTCGGGTCGAGGTTGTAATAGTCCTGCGGGCCGGCGTTGGCATCGCCGACCGCGAGCGTCTCCTTGTAGCAGACGAGCGTGCGATAGGGCGTGCCATCAGCGCTGTAGGCGACGTCCCAGCGGATCTTCCAGTAGACTTCGTTGCCGCTCCAGAAGAGCAGGTTGACGCCGGAATCCCGGGCTTCCTCGACATTCGCGCGCTGATCGCCCGACCAGTATTCGTCATGGCCGACGGAGATGAACGACTTGTAGTTCTTGAGGTAGTCTGGCCCGAGCCGGTCGGTGTCGACGCCCGAGATGTAGGCGACGTCGTATCCCTGCTTCTCGAGCCAGTAGATCGCCGCATAGTCGGCGCCGAACACATAATCCTGCGCACCCGCAACCGCGCCGGTACCGTCGCGGGTAATGAAGGGACGATTGTAGCTGACTGCGTAGGCGCGGTCCTGCGAGTTGGCGCCAGCCCCCGGGATCGGGTCCCAGTTGATGCTGTCGTTCATGTCGCCGTAGAGATTGGCACCGACCACGCCGTTGTTGCCGCCCCAGGCATTGTAGGCCTGCCAAGTCGTGTCGGAGGTCTGCAGGACGATGTCGTGGGTCTCGCCGTCGTTGCGCACGACGAAGGGGATCTGGTTGACGGCACCGTCGATCGGGTCGCCGTTCGAATCGAGGCGCTGCAGGCGGGCGAGATAGACGCCGGAGACGGCGTCGGCCGGCACGTTCCAGCCATCGGTCACCGACCAGTTGCCGGCGTCGACCGTGCCGGTTGCGGCATTGACGAGCGCGTTCGGCTGGACCTTGGCGTTGGTGTTCGTCCACTGGGCAACCTCGCGGGCTCCGCTACCGCCGTAGTAGCCGAGGCGGAAGATCTCGACCATGTAGTCGCTGCCCGCGCCGCCGTTGACGTTGATCTTGAAGTCAACGCGCGTGCCGGCGTTGACGCTCATGTCGGTGGCGAAGCCTTCGATCTCCGTGCTGTGGGGTACATCCCAGTACGATGCGTCAGCGCGACCCTGGACGATCGCATTCTCTTGCATAATCTCGTTCATGCGCCCCCCGCAAACACGCATTGGCGAGGGGAGGGACCCGAATTGCCTTATGGCGACCGCAGGACAGCCTGCCGTCGCCGCCCCTCACTCACCCTGCGGACAAGCCAATTTGCCTTACGCTGTCCTTGCATGCGTGCGGACATTCGAGGTACCCCTTGAGCCGCCAACTTGCGAAGGTAGAGTGAAAACACGCGACACACGGGATAGTGTTGGCGGGAATCCGCACGTGTTCGATGCGGCTGGTGATTGATCGCGAGCCTCGATCGGCGATCACCGCAGTCGATTATGCTTCTTGCCGGTATTCGCGTCGCGTGCGGCGGCAAATTTGCCGTGAAGGTTGCGCCTCGCAGCGAAAGGCATCCGAGGGCTCGAGACGAGACATGTTTCAAGTGCCGCCGCCAGCGCCGCGCGATCCATGCCGGTTCCGATGAAAACGAGTTCCTGCCGACGGTCGCCGAACGGTGCGCGCCAGTTCGCGTGGATTCGCGCGACGGCCTCGCTTCCGGCCGGCCAGTCCTTCTGAGGCGTCGCCGCCCACCACCGGCCGAGGGGCCGGATATCGGTCAGACCACCGGCGACGCTGTACTCGAAGATGAGGTCGCGATCGGTCTCGACCCAGAACCAGCCTTTGGCGCGCAGGACGCCCGGCATGGCGCCGGCGAGGACGGCGTGGATCCGGCGGGCGTCGAATGGCAGGCGGGCGCGCCAGACGAACGATTCGATCCCGTATTCCTTGGTTTCGGGGACGTGGTCCTGGTAGCCGTTCAGCTCCTGGACCCAGAGCGGGCGGGTGCGGGCCTTCTCGAAGTCGAAGAGGCCGGTGTCGAAGACATCGGTCAGGGGGACGTCGCAAAAGTCGGTCTCGACGACCCGCGCGCCAGGGTTGAGGCTGCGGATGATGCGGCGAGCGTCGGCCAAACGCTGCGGGCCTGCGGCAGTCACCTTGTTGAGGACGATCACGTCGGCGAACTCGATCTGGTCGACAAGCAACTCGACCAGGGTACGCCGGTCCTCGGCGTCGCGTTGCTCGCCGCGGTCGCGGAGGAAGTCGTGGCTGACGAAGTCGCGGGTGAGGTTGGCGGCGTCGACCACGGTCAGCATCGTGTCGAGCCGGGCGACGTCGGAAAGGCTGAGCCCGGCGGCATCGCGGAAGTCGAAGGTGGCGGCGACAGGCAGCGGCTCGGAGATGCCGGTCGACTCGACGAGCAGGTAGTCGAAGCGGCCGTCGGCGGCGAGGCGACGCACCTCGGTCAGGAGGTCACCGCGGAGCGTGCAGCAGATGCAACCATTCGTCATTTCGACCAGGGTTTCGTCTCGATGCAGCAGCGCCGGCCCCTCGGAGCCCACCCGCTGGGCGTCGATGTTCACCTCGGACATGTCGTTGACGATGACGGCTATCCGGATCCCCTCGCGGTTGCGGAGCGCATGCGTGAGCAGCGTTGTCTTACCGGAGCCGAGGAAGCCGGACAGGATGGTGACGGGCAGTCTGGTCGGCATGGCTCTAACGCTTGCGTTGGTGGACCGATCCGGGACGGCGCCCAGGATGCCGTCACGGAGTGGGGGCATCCGCTCGTGCCCCGAGAGCGTCGAGCCCTTGGAGTGGAGCAGCCATCGACGCGTCCCGAAGGCGATGATAGGCTTTGAACCACTGGACGAACCGGGCGATGCCCTCGGCAATAGAGGTCGCCGGCCTGAAATCGACCTCGCGCGCCAGGTCTTCGACATCGGCATAGGTCGCCGGCACATCGCCCGGCTGCATCGGCAAGAACTCGCACCTGGCCTTGGTGCCGATGGCCTCTTCAAGCAATCGGACAACCTCGAGCAACTCGACCGGGCTGTGGTTCCCGATGTTGTAGACGCGCCAAGGGGCCGCGCTGGCGGCGGGATCGGGCTTGTCACCGGTCCAGTTCGGATCGGCCCGCGGCACATGGTCGATCAGCCGGATAATCGATTCCACGACATCGTCGACATAGGTGAAGTCGCGCCGCATGCGTCCATGGTTGAAGAGCTGGATCGGGCGTCCGGCAGTTATGGCATCGGCAAACAACCACATCGCCATGTCCGGCCTGTTCCAGGGGCCATAGACGGTGAAGAAACGCAATCCAGTCGTCGGCAGGTCAAACAAGTGCGCGTACGAATGCGCCATCAACTCGTTGCACTTCTTGGTAGCGCCATAGAGATTCAGGGGATGATCGACGTTGTCGTGGACCGAGAACGGCAGGTGCGTGTTGGCGCCGAACACCGACGAAGACGAAGCATACAGCAAGTGCTGGCAGCCATTGTGCCTGCATCCTTCCAGGATGTTGGCGAAGCCAACGAGGTTGGAGTCGACGTAGGCATAGGGATCTACCAGGGAATGCCGCACGCCTGCTTGAGCCCCGAGATGAATGACATAGGGGAAGCGGTTCTCGGCAAAGAGCGCCGCCATGCCCTCGCGATCGGCCAGATCCAGCCGTGCAAACCGAAAGGTGGAGTGCGCTACCAGCTCTGCCAGACGCGCTTCTTTCAGGGCCGGATCGTAATAGGCGTTGAGATTGTCCAGCCCGACGACCGTGCGCCCTTCCTGCAGCAGCCGGTGCGCGACATGGTAGCCTATGAATCCGGCGGCACCGGTGACGAGGATGGGAGACGCAGGCACGGCGGAACAGCCTTCTATTCCTGCGATGGGGCGCTGGCGGTAGCGCCGATAACTCGACCACCAGGCATTCGGCCGGTGGCGCCGCACTGCGCGGTCGACCGTACGAGCGGCCGGGCCGGATTGCCGACAACGACCATTCCAGCCGGCACGTCCCGTAGCACCACCGCGCCCATGCCGATCAGGGCGCCCTCTCCGACTGTGATGCCGGGGCGCAGCATTGCGCCGGTACCGACATAAGCTTGCGCACCGAGCGTCACGCCGCCGGCCAGCGTCGCGGAAGGCGCCACGGTGACGCCGGCACCCAGCACGCACTCATGGCCAATCACCGCATGGCTGCCGAGCCAGGAATGGGCGCCGATCTCCACCTGCCTCGAGACGGCGCAGCCCGGCCCGATGCAGCTGCCGATGCCGATCGCGGCGCGGCGCGATACCGCGGCCTGAGGATGAATCAGCGTGATGAAGCGCGCGGCATCGAGGCCCGTTGCGGCGATGATGCCGAGCTTGCAGCTATGGGTACGTTCGCTGGCGATGCCGTTGACAAAGACGACATCCGCCAGCGCAGCAGCCTCCGCCAAGGACCCGATGACGGGCAAGCCGGCGAAGCTACTGCCCTTGCTGCGCCGGTCATCCAGCACACCAGTGGCCTCCCAGGGCGCGCCAAGCGCATCGATGATGTCGAGAATGTCGAGCGCGTTGCCCGACGCGCCGAGGATAACGACAGGCTGCGGATTCAATGCCGCACCACCGCTCTCAGCGCGCCGACCACGTGATCCTGCTCGGCCTCTGTCATCTGCGGATAGAGCGGCAGCAGGATTGTGCGGTCCTGCGCATCTTCCGAGACGGGCAGGGGGAAGCGTGCCGTTTCGGCATAGGGTTTCTCGCGATGGATGCACATGATGCCGCGGCGCGTGGCGACGCCGCGGTCGAGCATGGATTGCATCACCTCGCGCTGGTCCAACCCGTCCGGCAGGCGTACCGCGTAGGATTGCCAGTTGGTGCGAGCTCGGTTTGGCTGTACGGGCGCGGCGACCGCCGGCGTCTCGGCCGCGATGCGTTCGCGATAGCGTTCGGCCAGGGCGCGGCGGCGCGAAACGATCTCCGGCAGGCGCTTGAGCTGCTCGATGCCGACGGCCGCCTGGATGTCGGTGAGGCGGTAGTTGAAGGCCGTGGCCTCGTAGGATTCAAAGATCACCTGTGGACTGCCATGGCGCACCGTGTCCGGCACCGTCATGCCGTGCTGGCGCAGGAGGCGGAACTGCGCATCGAGCGCAGCATCCTGCGTGGTCAGCATGCCGCCGTCGCCGACGGTGACGACCTTGCGCGGATGCAGCGAGAAGCAGGCGACATCTCCCGCCGGATCGCCGACGCGTCGCCAGGAGCCGCCGAACTGCATCTCGGAGCCCAAGGCGCAGGCCGCGTCCTCGACCACCTTCAGCCCATGGGTCCGGGCGACCGCCATGATCGCATCCATGTCGCAGGGTATGCCGATCTGGTGCACGCACAGGATCGCGCGAGTCTTCGGAGTGACGGCCGCGGCGATCAGCGCGGCATCCATGCCATAGCCGACCGGCTCGATGTCGATGAAGACCGGCGTAGCTCCGCACTGGCGGATGACGTTGGCGCAGGCAATGAAGGTGTGGCTGACGGTGATGACCTCGTCACCGGCGCCCACGCCGACGGCGAGCAGAGCGAGATGCAGCGCCGTGGTGCAGTTGGATACGGCGCAAGCGTGGGCCGCGCCGGTGATGGCCGCGAATTCTTCCTCGAAGCGCGAGACGCGGGGGCCTTGCGTCAGCCAGCCGGAACGTACGACCTCGGCCGCAGCGAGGGCTTCCTCCTCGCCGATGAAGGGCTTCGTGATGGGGATCATGCCGCGGCTCCAGCGAGCGTGGTCTCGGAACGCCACCAGGCAACCAGCTCGGCGATCCCATTCTCGAGGGAGTGCGTTGCCTCGAAACCAATCAGCGCGCGGGCCTTCGACACATCGGCGAGGCGCCTGGGCACGGGGTTCACCGCGCGCGCCTCCTGGTGCAGCGGTACGAGCTGCGGCTGCTCCATGACGCGGCAAAGGAGGCGAGCGAGGTCGAGCAGAGAGGTCTCCGTCCCGCTGCCGATATTCAGCGCGACGTCACTCGCCGGCGCGACGGCCGAGAGAATGTTGGCGCGCGCCACGTCGCGCACATGGATCATGTCCATGGTCTGCAGGCCGTCGCCGAAGATGATCGGCGGCTCGCCGCGCGCGAGGCGTTCCATCCAACGCACCAGCACCTCGGTGTAGCGGCCGTGGATGTCCATGCGCGGGCCATAAACATTGAAGTAGCGCAGCGCGACGTAGTCCAGCGCGTGCATGTCGTTGAAGGAGCGGTAGAGCCCCTCGTTGAAGGCCTTGGCCGCGCCGTAGAGGGTGCGGTTGTTGTAGGGATGCTGTGCCTCGGTGATCGGGAACTGGTCCGCCATGCCATAGACCGAGGCGGTGGAGGCGGCGACCAACTTCCGGATGTTCGCGGCGAGGCATAGTTCCACGAGGTCGTAGGTGGCCGCGACCATCACCTCGAAGGCGGCGCGCGGCTCCTGTGCGCATTGGGTGATGCGCAGCGCGGCCTGGTGGAAAACGGTATCGCAGCCAGAGACGAGCGATCCCATCGTCGCCGTATCCCGGATATCGCCCTCTATCAGGCGCACCCGGTTGCTCGCGAGCGCGCGGGCGAGGTTGTCGCGCCGCCCGCGCACCATGTTGTCGATGACGCGGACCTCCGCCGCACCGGCGTCCAGCAGCAGCTCGACGATATGCGAGCCGACGAAGCCTGCGCCGCCGGTGACGAGGCAGGTGGTGCCGGCAAGCATGCCCTGAGGGTCGAGGCTCTCACGCGGCATGACTGGTCACCGAAGCAGGGACGAGGAGGCCGCGCAACGCGCCGGCGATGTGCCGCTGTTGCTCGGGGGTAAGCTCGGGGAAGATCGGCAAGGAGAGGAATTCCGCGGCGAGGGCCTCGGCCACGGGGAAGCTGCCGGGGCCGCTGCCGAGGTAGGCGTAGGCCGGCTGCAGATGCACGGGGCGTGGATAGTGGAGGCCCGTCGCGACACCTGCTTCGGCGAGGCCGCGCGCGAGCCTGTCGCGGTCCGGATGGCGCAGCGCATAGACGTGGTAGACGTGTTCCAACGCCTTGGGTTTGGCGGGCAGCTGCACGGGAAGCTCGGCGAGCAGCGCATCGTAGAGGGCTGCGACCTCGCGCCGGCGTTCCGTCCAGTGCGGCAGATGCGCGAGCTTCACCGACAGGATCGCGCCCTGGATGCCGTCCATGCGGTAGTTGAAGGCGTGCTCGACATGGTTGTAGCGGCCTTCCTGGCCCCAGTCGCGCAGCTTGCGCATCCGAGCGGCGAGGGCGGCATCGTTGGTGACGGCACCGCCGCCTTCGCCGCAGGCGCCAAGGTTCTTGCCCGGGTAGAAGCTGAAGCAGCCGATCTGGCCAACCGTGCCCGCGCACCTACCCAGCCAAGTCGCGCCATGTGCCTGGGCGGCATCCTCGATGACCGGCAGGCCATGCTGCGCGGCGATCGCCATGATGGCGTCCATGTCGGCCATGCGGCCGTGCAGGTGGACGGGGATAATGGCTTTGGTGCGCGGCGTGATCGCGCGCGCGATGCCCGCGGGGTCGATGTTCCAGGTGAGCGGATCGGCATCGACCAGCACCGGTGTCGCGCCGGCATAACGGATGGCGGCGACCGTGGCGACGAAGGTCATGGCGGGCGCGATCACCTCGTCGCCCGGGCCGATGCCGAGCGCGAGCAGCGCGAGATGCAGCGCGGAGGTGCCGGAATTCAGCGCCACGGCTTCCCTGGCACTGGTGTAGGCGGCGAAGGATTTCTCGAAGGCATCGACCTTCGGGCCGGAAACATAGGCGCCGCTCGCCAGGGTCTCGAGCACCGCGGCGTCGAGTTCGGCCTTTATGCCGGCATACTGCGCGCGAAGATCGAGCAGCGGAATCATGAGGCCATCCTTTTTGGAGAAATGTCGATGGGCTGGCCGCGCTGGCGCAGCGACAGCATGGCGGCTTCGAGCGTCTCGACGACGGTCAGGCCGCAGTGCCCGGAGGTGATCGGTTCCCGCCCGTGGGTCACGCAGTCGACGAAATGCTCCATTTCAGTGAGCAGAGCCTCCTTCACCGAGAGCTGCGGCGCCCACATGTCGCCACTACGGTAGGAGATGCGCGCGGCGAGCTGCTCGGGGCCATCACCGAGGGTTACGCCGCGGTCATAGACCTTGATCTTTTCGGTGGGCTCGAGGTCGTTCCAGACGATCATCTTGCGGCTGCCGCCGACCAGCGTCTGGCGCACCTTCACCGGCGCGAGCCAGTTGACATTGAGATAGGCGACGGTGCCCGAGGGATAGAACAGGCTGAGATGGGCCATGTTCTCCTGCCGCCCGCGGATGTGCCCGGCGCCGCTGGCCGAGACCGCGGTGGGCTTTTCCTGAAGCAGGTAGTCGAGCACCGAGAGGTCGTGCACCGCGAGGTCCCAGATCACGTTCACATCATGCTGGAACAGGCCGAGATTCACCCGCGTGCTGTCATAGTAATAGACATCGCCGAGGTCGCCGGAGCGGATGATCTCGCCGATCTTCTGCACGGCGCTGGTATAGACGAAGGTGTGGTCCACCATCAGGGTCAGGTTGCGTCGAGCCGCCTCGTCGATCAGTCGGCGCGCATCGTCCGAGGAGGCAGCGATCGGCTTCTCGACGATGACATGCTTGCCGGCGCGTAGCGCGGCAGCGGCCAGGTCGTGATGCGTCGCGACCGGAGTGGCGATCAGCACGGCATCGACGGCGGGGTCGTCGATCAGCGCGCGTGGGTCCTGATGCAGCGCAACGGCCGGATAGCGCTTGCCGGCGCGCGCCAGCGCCGCAGCCGAGAAATCCGCGATGCCGGCAAGGCGGCAGTTCTCCGTCTCGGCGACGCAGCGCGCGAGGTTCGGCCCCCAGTAGCCGTAGCCGATGACTCCGATTCCGATCATGGCGTCACCATTCCTGTTGCTGGGGCGGGAAACTCTTGGCGATCGCGGACATCGCCGACCACCTTGGCCGGTACGCCGGCGACGATCGCGTAGTCGGGCACGTCGCGCGTCACCACCGCCCCTGCGCCGATCAGTGCGAAGCGCCCTATCGTGATGCCGCAGATGATGGTGGCATTCGAACCGATCGAGGCGGCGTGGCGGATACGAGTCGGCACCACCGACCAATCGGACTCGGTCTTGAGCCCTCCTTCCGGCGTGCAGGCGCGTGGGAAGAGCTCGTTAGTAAACATCACGCCATGGCCGACAAAGACCTCGTCCTCGATCGTGACCCCTTCGCAGATGAAGCTGTGGGAGGAGATCTTGCAGCGAACGCCGACATGGCTGTTCTTCTGGATCTCGACGAAGGGGCCGATCTTCGTTCCATCACCGATCGAACACCCGTACAGATTCACGAGATCGGGGTGGGTTAGGACCGTCTCGGTACCTAGTTGAACGTTCCGGAGAGCCATTGCCCGGAACATCCGTGTTTGCTGGCTCTGTCGCAATCGGGCAATGGGGGTAAGACAAAAGTCCAAGGCGAGCCAGTCAGCTCGCTTGCGGCCTCAGGCCGCCTTCATTCGCGATGCCGCCTCCAGGATATCGTCCAGCCGCGCCAACGTGGCCTTCCAGTCATGCCCCGCCAGCACGGCGGCGCGCGCCGAGGCGCCTAGACCAGGCATCTCGCCGGCCAGCACCCGCGTCACTCCCGCTGCCATCGCTTCCGCGCCATCCGTCACCAGCAGGTCGCGCCCAGCAACGGCCCGCACGCCCTCATGCGCCTCCCGCGAAGCGACCACGGGGCGTGCCATGGCCATCGCCTCCAGTACCTTGTTCTGGATGCCACGCGCGATGCGTAGCGGCGCCACGGCCACCGCCGCGTGGGCCAGGTAGGGTCGAATATCCGGCACGCTGCCCGTGACGTGCACGCGCGGCAGTTCGGCCAGGGCCCGCACGGCAGGCGATGGATTGGCGCCAACGATGTGGAAATGCGGCGCCGGCGAGCGCGACGCCAAGCGCGGCAGCACCTCGGTGGCGAAAAAGCTCACCGCCTCGACATTCGGGCGGTAGTCCATGGTGCCGGTGAAGACGATGGCGGGCGATTCAACTCCATAGGGGTTCGGCCAGTCGCATTCAGGGTCGAAGCGCGAGACATCGACGCCGTTCTCCACCCAGTCTATGCGCGACGCGGCCTCGGGCGCGAGCATGGCGAAAGTCTGCGCCTCCTGCGCCGAGACCAGCAAGGTGCGATCGAATTGCGCCGCGGCGCGGCGCTCGAAGGCAAGCAGGGTGCGCGCTTCCCGCGCCCATATCAGCCGCTTCGGTCCGCGGACCGAGGCGGCGTAGGCGCGCCATTTCTCGGAATCGACATCCACCATGTCGAGGATGCGCAGCGGTCCGCCGGGCCCCGGCGGTACATAAGTCGCCATGGCCGAGGAATAGACCAGCACTGCCTCGTATCGCCGTGCGTGGAGGCAAGAACGTACCCAGCGTGCGAGTCCGGGCTCGTGGAACCAGGCGCGGCTCAGCGGCTCCCCGGGGCGCGTACCGAACAGGGTGCGCGCGATGCGCCTGTTGCGAGTCACCGGCGCGGCATGGACATCCGCGCAGCAGTCGCGCAGCAGGGACAAATGCTGGACGTCCGCCTGATCGTCCACCAGGCAACCGAGATCCACCGTCCATTCTCGCGCCAGATGCTCCAGCATGTGCCAAGCACGGATCTTTTCACCCTTGTCGGGCGGGTAGGGAATACGATGCGCCAGGAAGAAAAGCCGCGGCTTGCCCATGTGCTCAGCCCAGGCCGCGCACCAGATGCGGTCCGATCACGTTGGCCACCGGCAAAGGCAGACGTTTCCAGGCCGAGATGAAGTAGCGGTACTTCGGATTGTTCGGGTTGTTGTCCGGCACCTTGGCGCCCGCTGCGAGGCGATAGCAGTAGTGAAGCTGCTCGGGCTCGAAGCCCCAATTCTTCTTGAAGGCGAAGGCGCCGGTATCG
>JAEZHS010000268.1 GCA_023436825.1 Pseudomonadota bacterium
CGCAGGATGCGCGCGGTCCGGAAGAGCATGAGCCAGCCCGATGACCACGTTGCGCGTCCTGATCTGGTTTGGCGTCGCCGCCGTGGCGATGCTGGCCGCCGTGTGGCTGGCCGAGCGGCCGGGCACGGTCACCGCCGAGTGGCAGGGCTGGCGGCTCGACAGCAGTGTCGGCGTGCTGCTGGTGGCGCTGGTTGTCCTGATCGGGCTCTGCATCGGCGGCTGGCTGATCTATCGCTGGATCGTCGGCGCGCCGTTCGCTCTGCTCGAAGGCTGGGGAGAGAGCCGCAAGAAGCGTGGCTATCGTGCGCTGACGCAAGGCCTGGCCGCGGTCGCCGCCGGCGACGGCGCCGAAGCGCAGAAATACGCCAGGAAGGCCGAGCAGCTTCTCGCCGAGCCGCCGATCACGCTCCTGTTGTCGGCACAGGCCGCCCAGCTCGCGGGCGACCGCGACGGCGCCAACCGAGCCTTCACCGCCATGCTGGAAGACGAGCACACCGCCTTCCTCGGCTTGCGCGGCCTGATCGGCCAGGCCTTGCGCGAGGGCGACCAGGCCAAGGCGCTGGCCTATGCCGAGCGCGCTTTCAAATTGAAGCCGCAGACGCCATGGGTAGTGCATTCGCTGTTCGACATGCAGGCGCAGACCGGCCAGTGGAAGGCGGCACAGGAGACGCTGGAGTCCGGTCAACGCCGCAAGGTCGTCACGGCCGACAAGGGCCGCACGCTGAAGGCGTTGCTTCTGGTCGAACGCAGCCGCGCGGCCGAACGCGACGGCAATGCCGCCGACGCGCTGGCGCTGGCGCGCGAGGCCTTTGCCCTCGCGCCCGAGCGCATCGCCGTCACCCAGCGCTTCGCGGGACTGCAGATCAAGGCGGGCGACGGCAGGCGCGCGCAGAAGACGCTGGAACGAGGCTGGGCGCTGGCGCCGCATCCCGACCTCGCCATGCTCTATCTCGAAGCGTCGGGCGAGAACGATCCGCTGAAGCGCATCGGCGTCATTCGCCGGCTGGTCGCGCACAATGAGAACGACATCGAAAGCCAGCTGGCGCTGGCCCAGGCGTCGCTCGAAGCGGGCCTGTGGGGCGAGGCGCGGCGGCATCTCGAGATCGCGGGCGGCAGCAGCCCGCCGGTTCGCGTCTGCCGCCTGATGGCCGAGGTCGAGGAGCGGTCGGGTGCAGAGCAGGCCAAGGTGCACGACTGGCTGGCCCGCGCCGCCGATGCGCCGGCCGACCGAGCCTGGCGTTGCGCCGCCTGCGGCGCCCAGCACGAGACCTGGCGCTCGGTGTGCGAGAGCTGCGGCGCCTTCGGCACCTTGCAATGGCGCGCGCCCGGGACGTTCGGCCATGTGCTGCCGCCTGAGGTTCGAGCGGAACTCGAATTCGCCGGCAAGCCCGCTCAGGCTCCTCTCCCCCGCTAGGAGGAGAGGAGCAAGAAGAGAGTCTTTTGGGAGGAAGACGCCATGTTCGAGACGACGCTGGCAGGAAGCCTGCCGAAACCCTCGTGGCTCGCCACACCCAACGTCCTGTGGGCGCCTTGGACACTCACCGGTGCGCCGCTGCTCGAAGCCAAGGACGACGCCACGGCGCTTGCCATCCGCCGGCAGGAAGAGGCCGGGCTGGACATCGTGAGCGATGGCGAGCAGGCGCGGCAGCATTTCGTGCACGGCTTCCTGGCCGAGGTCGACGGCGTCGACTTCGACAAGAAGGTGCGCATGGGCATCCGCAACAACCGCTATGACGCGGACTGTCCGACGGTCACCTCGGCGTTGAAGCGGCGCAGGTTCGTGCACGAGCGCGAGGCGCGCGTCGCCCGCGCCGCGACCAGCCGCAAGCTCAAGTTCACCCTGCCCGGGCCGATGACCTTGATCGACACGCTCGCCGACGGCTTCTATGGCGATCGGGTAAAGATGGCATTCGCCTTTGCCGAGCTCCTGAACCAGGAAGCAAAGGACCTCGAGAAGCTGGGCGTCGACGTCGTGCAGTTCGACGAGCCGGCCTTCAACGTCTATCTCGACGAGACCGTGGAATGGGGTGTGCCGGCGCTGGAGAAGGCGGCGGAGGGCCTCAAGTGCGCGACGGCGGTGCACATCTGCTACGGCTACGGCATCGAGGCCAACATCAAGTGGAAGGAGACCTTGGGCGAAAGCTGGCGTCAGTACGAGAAGACCTTCCCCGCGCTCGACCGCAGCAGGATCCAGCAGGTCTCGCTGGAGTGTCGAGAGAGCCACGTGCCACCCGAGCTGATGAGGCTCCTGCCCAGCAAGACGGTGCTGGTGGGCGCGATCGACGTCGCTTCCGACAGGGTCGAGTCGCCGGAGGAAGTCGCGGCGACGCTGAAGCTCGCGACCAAATACGTCGACCCCGAGCGCATTCAAGCCTGCACCAACTGCGGCATGGCGCCGATGACGCTCGCGACGGCGTACGGGAAGCTGCGCGCGCTCGCCGCGGGTGCAGCACTGGCAAGGAAGACGCTTTAAGTCTCCTTGCCGCGTCACGAGACTGGACCTCACCCTTCGGGCGCTCCTGGGGTGAGGTCGTTGGCAACGCTCGGGTCGACGCTTTGGCCGGGGCGACGGTCCAGGATACGATGCCCTTCGTCGGCGTTGCCGCAGTTCCTGGAGGTAGCCCGTGTCCGCAAGATCCATACTTGTCGCCATAGCTCTATCGGCTTGGCTGCTTGCGTCGGCCGTGGCCTTTTTCATCGTCGCCTACATGAGCTTTTTCGGCGTGGCCTTCGTCGGCCTCGTCATCTGCTACGTCAGCGCTCAGTTCGAGCTGGATGGCGATCGGCCGGTCGGCAGCCTCGCGACGAGCTTCCTCGGCGCGCAGGTCCGGGCGCAGCAGGAGCTGTCGGCGGAGCAACGGCAGTCGGTCCGCCATGAGCAGTCGCTGGCGAGCCAATCGGCCCGCTTCTTCAAGTTCTTCGGTTTTGGCCTGATGGCCATCGGCCTCTGCGGCGGGCTGTACTATCAGCTGTAGAGCATCGACCGCATTGCCTGGGTCACTCCTCCCATCGGCTGCGATGGGGAGAATGAACCAACCTCATGAAGATCCGCCCGTACGCTTCATGTCGATCCGCGGGCGCTGTCCCTGTAGTGCTGTCGCACGCGCGCCGCGGAATGCTCGAGCAGGACGCGGCCTGCGCGTTCGGCCCCGTCGACATCGCGCGCCGCGATGCAATCGGCCACACGCCGCCAATCGGCCGCCGACTCCAACCGCCCGTGTGCGGTGAGGAAGCTGCTCGCCTGGCCTCGGATGAGCTGCCACGTGCCCATGCCCGCCAATCGCTTGTAGATGTCGGGGAGGTGAGTGTTGCCGCATCGATCGGTGAGCAGCGTCTGCAGCTGGATCGATTGGGTGGCGAATGCTTGAGGAGAAGCCGTCTCGTCGGCGGCGGAGGCCTCCAGATCGGCGACCATGGCTTCCAGCGCCCGGCAGTCTGCCGCCTCGGCGCGCTGCGCGAAGCGGCCGGCGGCAAGCGCGAGCAACGACGCACGCAGCTCGAAAAGATCGTCGAGGTCGTGACGGGACAACTCGGCAATCCGTGCGCCGAAGCGGGGGATGCGGACGACGTAGCCTTGTCGCGCCAGCGCAATCAGGGCCTCACGTACGGTGGCGCGACTCACGGCGTGGGTCTGGGCGAGCAGCTCTTCCTTCAGGCGCTCACCCGGCGCCAAACGCCCCGACATCACGTCTTCCAGGATCCGTTCCGCCAAGCGCTCGGAGAGCGGTTTCACCAGCCTGCCTAGAGGAATTTCCGGCGACGAAGCACCATCCATCAGCGGCAATCTCTTTCTTGTCTGACAAAAAGCAATATATTGATCAACAATTGGCTCGGCAAACAGGCTTGTGTGGGAAACCAGGAGATGAATGCAGTCACCGTTACGCCGCTGGGGTTCGCCGCCGGCGCCCAGATCTCGGGGGTCGACCTCAGGGCGCCGCTCAGCGATGCGCAGCATCGACAGATCTACGAGGCGTGGCTGGAGCACATCGTCCTCGTCTTCCCCGGACAGGACCTGACCCCGCAGCAGCAGATCGCCTTCTCCCGCCGCTTCGGCGTACTGGATCAGCACGAATCCCAGGCGCCTTCGACCCTCCATCCCGAGCACCGGGAAATCCTCGTCCTGTCCAACAAGGTGGTCGGAGGGAAGAAGTCCGGCACTTACAACTCCGGCCGCAACTGGCATACCGACCTCAGCTACACGTCGCGGCCGGCCAAGGGCGCCATTCTTCATTGCAAGGAGAAACCGCCGGTCGGCGGCGACACGATGTGGGCAAACCTCTATCTCGCCCTCGAGACCCTCTCACCGAACATCCGTCGACTGATCGACGACTTGGAGGCACTGCACGACGTCACGCTCATTCGCGGCATCGAGCAACGCGACGCCACCGTCATCGCCGAAATGAAGCAGCGCAATCCGCCGGTCATCCATCCCGTCGTGCGCACGCACCCCGAAACCGGCCGCAAGTCGTTGCTCGTCAACCAGCGCATCCGCCGCTTCCTCGGCATGTCGGACGAGGAGAGCCAGAGCCTGCTTGCGATGCTCAACGCGCACGCCACCTCGCCGGAATTCGTCTACCGGCATCGTTGGAGCATCGGCGACGTCGTCATGTGGGACAATCGCTGCAGCTGCCACGTGGCGCTCGGCGATTTCGACCAGACCAAGCCGCGCGTCATGTTCCGCTGCTCCCTGGAGGGCGAGGTCGAGTCGGGACGCCTGGCCCACGATGTCGGCGGCAGCGACCGGCAGTCCATGATCCAGGCTGTCGCCGCGGTCTCGTGAACGGCCGCCGCACTCGTCAGCAATAATCGTCGAGGGAGGAGACAACATGAATGCGCTGAAATTCGCGTGGGCGCTTGCCTGCGCCATCGTCATGCTTGCGACGTCGAGCGTTGCCCAGACGCCGGCGTTCCCCGACCGCTCCATCCGCCTGGTCGTCGCGTTTCCTCCGGGTGGCGCGACCGATGTCATTGCGCGCGTGCTGGCCCAGGGGCTGACGACCGAGCTCGGCCAGAACGTGCTGGTCGAGAACAAGGGCGGCGCGAGCGGCATGATCGGATCCGAGATGGTCGTGAAGTCGCCGCCCGACGGCTACACGTTGCTGTTCGCCCCGAGCTCGCACGCCACCCTCAAGGAGCTCTATCCCGCCCTGTCGTTCGACCCCCTGCGCGACTTCACGCCGATCGCAACGGTGGCGCGCACGCCCTACATCCTGGTGGTGCATCCCGGCCTCGAGGTGAAGACCGTCGCCGACCTGCTGGCCATGGCGCGTGCGAAGCCGGGCTCGGTGGCCTATGCCTCGACCGGCATGGGCACCGCGCAGCATCTCGCCGGCGAAGTGCTGCGACGCACGTCCGACACGGACATCCTCCACGTTCCCTACAAGGGCAGCGGCGCGGTGCGCGCCGACCTGCTGGCCGGCCGCGTCCAGATGATGTTCGACAATGTCGCGGTCATGCTCCCCTACGTGCAGCGCGGGGAGATGCGCGGCCTTGCCGTCACCAGCCCCAAGCGCAGCGCGCTGGTGCCCGACCTTCCGACCTTGCGCGAGCTCAACCTGGCCGCGGCCGAGATCGAGGGATGGTTCATCGTCCTCGGGCCGGCGGGCGTGCCCGATGCCGTCGTGCAGCGTCTGAATGCAGCGATCAACAAGGTGCTGGCCGCACCGGCCACGGC
>JAEZHS010000285.1 GCA_023436825.1 Pseudomonadota bacterium
CAGGGTTGCGGATACCATCTTGGGGGGCGGTCTCGCATGACCGCGCAAACAACCCGGACATACGAACCGCATCGCCACGGTCACTCTTCTAAAAACTCTTGCAAGCCCGGGGCCGTCAACATACGCGGTCCAGAAGATTACTGCTTCTCCGCCCAGCCGATCATCCTGCCCAGGAAGGCGTCGCAGGCATCCATCTGCGAGCGCGCCACGAACTCGTCGGGCTGATGGGCCTGGGAGATGTCGCCGGGGCCGCAGATGACGGTCGGGATGCCATGGCCACGGAAGATGCCGGCCTCGGTGCCGTAGGGCACGGCGTAGGTGCGGTTGCCGCCGGTCCATTGCAGGGCGAGCCTGGCGGCCTCCTCGTTCTCCTGCGGCAGCAGGCCGGGCACGAACGAGCGGCGCTTCAGGGTGATGTTGGCATCGGGATGCCTGGCCTTCATCTTGGGCAGCAGCAGCTCGGCGATGTACTTCTCGGCACGGCGCTGCACCTCCCAGGGATCGTCGCCGGGCAGCGTGCGATAGCCCCAGTTCAAGGTGCATTCGCGCGCCAGAATATTGCCGGCGGTGCCGCCATTGATGATGCCGACATTGATGGTGGTGTGGCCGGGCACGGTGTCGAGGTCGGTGCGCTTGCGCGCGGCCAGCTCGACCTGCAGCTCGTTCAGCCAGTGGATGAAGTCGCCGGCGAAGTGGATGGCGCTGACGCCGAGGTGGGTCATCGAGGAATGGGCCTCGAAGCCGGTGAAGGTGGCGACGATGCCGCCGCCGGCGTTCTGCGCATTGACCACGCCCATCATGGTGGGTTCGCCCACGATCACCGCCTGCGGTCGCGGCACGGCGCCGACCAGGCGCTCGGCCAGGGCGTGGGCCCCCAGGCAGCCGACCTCCTCGTCATAGGAGAAGGCAAGATGCATCGGCACCTTGAGCCTCGCGCGCTGGAAGGCGGGGAGGTTGGCGAGGCAGGCGGCGACGAAGCCCTTCATGTCGCAGGTGCCGCGGCCGTAGAGGTTGCCGTCGTCCCTTTCGGTGAGCTCCCAGGGATCGGTCGTCCAGGGCTGGCCGTCGACCGGCACGACGTCGGTATGGCCCGACAGCACGACGCCGCCCTCGCGATCGGGGCCGATCGAGGCGAACAGGTTGGCCTTGGTGCCTTCGTCGTTGGGCACCAGGGTGCTCTCGACCCCGAAATCGGAGAGGTAGTCCCGGATATAGTGGATCAACTCGAGGTTGGAATTGCGCGAGGTGGTATCGAACGCCACCAGGCGCTTCAGCATGTCGACGGACGAGGGTGCGGTACTCATGCCCGCACCGTCGCACGGTTCGTGCCGTGAGGCCAAGGGCCTGAAAATGCTCGTGAAATTGAGGCTTCGTTTGACTCGGGCCGGGCTCGCCGCTAGAACCGCGGCGCATCCGTCGTGGATATCGATCGCCGGGGTCTTAACGGGCTGCGGAGAGGTGGCCGAGCGGTCGAAGGCGGCGGTTTGCTAAACCGTTATACGGGGATAACCCGTATCGAGGGTTCGAATCCCTTCCTCTCCGCCACCCTCCGCCCTGACGGGCTTCGGGTGGCTCCCGAAGCTCCAAAGGAGCGCAGGGAGACTGTCGCTATGCCGCGCAGCTTCGCTGACCGCCGATCCGCCCGTCCCACAGCGGGTCCCTGGAGCATATCTCCATGTGGGCTTCATCCTTTCTGAAGGTCCAGGCCGCTGCGCGGCCACAAAGCGCCGCCATTCTTGAGGGCCATGCATGCCCGCAGAAAACACCTAGTCATGCTGGCGCCGTGGGTGCGGAAGCGAGGCCAAATGGACCCCGAGGTTGGCGATGCCCGAGATTACCTGGACGCAAGGCCGACGTCTCCTCGACATTGAGACGTCTCTCGGAAAGGACCGTCTGATCGTCACGTCACTGGCGGGTGACGAAGGCATCTCCGAACTGTTTTCCTATGAAGTCGAGATGCTGTCGGCCGATCAGTCGATCTCTGCTCAGACGATGATCGGCGACAAGGTGAAGCTTGTCCTCCGTCCGGAGGAAGGCGAGGGACGCATCGTCCACGCGATGATTGCGCAATGGCGGGCCGCGTCGGTGATCGGGCGGGACCTGCGCCAGTATCGCGCTCGGCTGGTTCCCTGGCTCTGGTTCCTGGGCCACAGCACGGACTGTCGCATCTTTCAGAACCTGAATGTCCCGGACATCATCGAGCAGGTATTCAAGACATTCGGACTCACCGACTACCAGATGTCGGTGTCGCGAGGAGACTATCCCAAGCTCGAGTTCTGCGTGCAGTACCGGGAAACGGCGTTGAACTTCGTCTGCCGCCTGATGGAGGAGGTCGGCATATTCTACTTCTTCCGGCACGACGACGACCGGCACGTCATGGTGATCGCCGACAAGAACGTGAGCTTCAAGCCCTTGCCGGATCAGCAGCTGTACTACGCGCCCACCGGCCGGCGGCGTCACGTCACCCAGTGGGAGCACGGCTATGAGTTCCGACCGGGCGCGTGGGCGCAGCGCGACTTCAACTTCGAGACGCCATCCACCGATCTGACGGCGACCGAGAAGACCGTCCTCAAGCTTCGCCGGGCCGAGGCCTTCGAACGCTACGACTATCCCGGCCGCTATCTCCAGAAGAACCGTGGCACGGAGCTGACGAGGGGCCTCATGCAGGCGGAAGAGGCCGCTCACCAGTCGGCATGGGGCACCGGCAACTATGCGGGGCTGGTGGTAGGCGGCAAGTTCACGCTCGCCGAACATCCCTGCGAAAGCAGGTCGTCCGTCTACGTCATCCGGCGGGTGCGGCACATG
Organism: Pseudomonadota bacterium; assembly: GCA_023436825.1. The sequence goes on from JAEZHS010000285.1 coordinate 2,806, forward strand.
GCGAGCGACAACAGCCACTTGACGGGTGTCACGGCCGAGGCACCGCGGTACGACAACAGCTTCGAAGCCATCCCCCACGACGTACCGTTCCGGCCGATGCGCATGACGGAGAAGCCGTTCGTCCATGGGCCGCAGACGGCAATGGTCGTCGGACCGTCGGGTGAGAAGATCCACACCGACAAACACGGCCGGGTGCGCGTTCAGTTTCACTGGGATCGCTACGGCAAGCGCGATGAAAGGAGTTCCTGCTGGATTCGCGTATCGCAGGCGTGGGCGGGTCGCGGATGGGGATCCGTGCACCTGCCGCATGTCGGGCATGAAGTGATCGTCTCGTTTCTGGAGGGCGATCCCGATCGCCCTCTCATTACCGGCCGCGTCTACAACGGCGAAAACGAAAAGACGATGAAGATGCCGGACAACAAGACCCAGAGCGGGCTGAAGGACCATGCCGGCAACGAGATCCTGATGGAGGGCAAGGGCGGGTCCGAGGACATCAAGGTGCACGCCGTCAAGGACATGCATGTCACTGTCGACAACGATCGCGAGATGTACGTCAAGGCCCATCTCAAGGAGACCGTTGACAAGGGCCAGGAGGTCACGGTCCATCAGGGATACAAGGAAACGATCACCGAAGGGGCAACCGCCACGATCAGCGACGGCAAGAAGCTGACGGTGACCGGCGGTTCGACCGTGGACATCACGGGTGAGTACACGACGACGGTCACTGGCCCCACGAAGCACAGCTCGACCGAGACGACGGACATTCACGCAACAGGCGCCGGCACCTACACGTCCGATGCCAGTCTCAAGTTCGCCGTCGCAGGCTCGGTGATCGAGATCACGCCGACGGCGATCACCATCACTTCCGGGCCGTCGACGATCAAGCTGGACGCGACCGGCGTTGCCGTGAGCGGACCGAAGATCTCGCTTAACTGAGCGGAGCTCTCGTGACCGAGAATGCGATTGCACGCCGTATAGGTCGCTTGGCCAGTCTCTGGAACGAGGCGTCGGACAATCCGGCCATCCGCCTGGTTCGCTGGGTCGTGGGTACAGACGAACGGCGTATGCTCGACGTTTTTGTCGCGCTTGAGAACGAAGAGGTGGGACAGACCGCGGACGGCTTCCTCAGGCTGACGGCGAGCTTCGAGGGCCCGGGCGACTATGCGCCATCACTCGTTCGCGAATTGGTGGAGATCGGCAAGGCAAGCGAGGAGGGCTTGCGGAATAAGGAACTGCGCGATGATTGGACGATTCCCCCGATCGCATCGAATGAAGGAAGTGGCAGGTACTTCCTTCGCGCCATGGACTCACTCAAATCCCACTATCCGGACCGGATGGACTGCCTTGTGCTGTTCCTTGCACCGGTGGCCATTTCCGATGCGGCCGCCTGGCAACGCTGGCTCGGACAGATGCTTGCCGCAGGTGTCCCCGCCTCACTCCGGGTCATGGTAGCGGACCCAGTCGACACTCCCTGGCTTGGCGAGCTCGAGCGCACGTTTCCTGACCTGGTGCTAACCATCGAGCCCCAGCTCGACATGCCCGCTGCCATGAACGAGCTTGCGCGATCCGAGGGTTCTCCGGGACCGGCAAGGGACTATCGCATCCACCTTGTTGCCCTCGCGGCGGCGGCGCAAACCAAGAATGGAGAAGGCGCTCAGAAGGCCGCCGACCAGGCGTTGGTGGTTGCCCGCGCTGAAGGTTGGCACGATCAGGAAGCGGTCGTGCAGATGGCGATGGGTGCAACGCGCCTCGCGACCAACGAGCACGATCTTGCGATCCAGGCATATCGGCGCGCGTTCAAAGCGGCTGAGGTCGCGGCAGAAGCGGCGCATCCCGCTGCGCCGAAGCTGCGAGTGGCGGCCGGAATGGGACTAGGCGGCGCCATGCTGGCCGCGTCACGCTGGCCTGATGCCGCCCGCGTCTACGAGGCCACCGCGCCGTTGGCGGTTGCCGCACAGGACGGCGTGATGGCGGTCGAGGCCTGGCGCATGGCGTCGTACTGTCATGCACAATCGGGCGCCGCCGCGGCGGCCTGGCAGTGCGGCAACGAGGCACTCGGCGCCGGCGAGACGCTGGATGAGTCGATGCGGCAGGCGTCGACGCTTCCCTGGGTCGCGCAAACGATGTTGCAGTTGCTCGATAGCCACGTGCGCAAGGACGAATATGCCGCGATCGTGGACGGCCGCCTGACACAGCTGCTGGGCGAAGGCTGGAAGGACCGCCTGCAAGCGGCGGACGCCCTGCCATGATGCTGGCAGCCACGCACTTCGACCCGGTCGTCGGCGTCGATGTCCATATGATCCAGCCGCCGGGGCCCGTGCCCCCACTGCCGATCCCCCATCCCTATGTGGGCATCCATTTCGACCCGTTCGACTACGCGCCGATCATCGGTTCCACCATCCTCGTAAACGGGGTCCACCGCGCCATCGCCGGCACCACGGGCAAGGCAGTTCCACCTCACATTCCGATCGGCGGCGTTTTCGTGCCGGTGTTGCCGGGGAATGAGCACGAAGCCTTCATGGGCTCCCTGACGGTGGCGTTCGACGGTGACGCCGCGAACTACATGGGGCTGCCATGCCTGAGCTGCCAGTCGATCGGCATACCGCCGCCGCCGCGGTTGAATCCCAAGAAGGGCACGAAGATCAATGTACCTGTAGCGCCGCTATCCGTGGTGCTGCCGATCGCCAAGGGTCCGCCGGTACTGATTGGCGGTCCGCCTACGATCTCGCTCATGTCCTTGGTGACCCACCTGATCGGGCCGTTCGCCCAACTGTTCGGGATGACACGGGCCGGGCGGCGGTTGGCCGCGGCGGGTCGGCGGGCGGCCAACCGCGTGCGCGCTGCCGCCAAGAAGGCCTGGCGGAAGGCCTTCGCCTGGATGCCGCCCGGCTTCCTGAAGTGCAACGTACTGAAGGCAGAGCCGGTGGACGTGCGTACCGGCGAGGTCGTGATGGATCAGCTCGACTTCGAACTGCCCGGCCGTATCCCGCTGCGATGGCGGCGCTACTACCGCTCCTCCCACACGCGCGTCGGCGTGTGTGGGCATGGCTGGGACACTCCGGCGGATGCGCGGCTGGAGCTCAAACCAGACGGGAGCGTGCTGTTCCTGGATGGCGAGGGCTCCGGCGCGTTGTTCGACGAATCGCCGCTGGACGGGCCGGTCACCGAGCCGGTGGATGGCTGGGTCCTCGACCGCTCGGATACCCATTGGACGGTGCGGAAGAAGGGCGGCCTGACCTGGTTCTTTCCGGTTCCCAGCCGCGGCCAGATCGAGACGCCGGTGGATGCGGTGATGGACACCTGCGGCAACTCCGTACATTTCCTGCGCGGGCCGCAAGGGTTGGAGCGCGTGATCGAGAGCGCGGGGCGGAGCTTCGAGGTTCTCTCGCGCGGCGGACTGGTGCAGCAAATCGCGCTGCATCACCCGGACTTCCCTGAGCGACGCGTAATGGCGCGCTTCGACTACGACGATGAGCGCCGGCTGGTCGCAGCATACGACGCACTGGACCATCCCTACCGCTTCGAATGGCACCCCGGTTGCAAGCTGGCGCGGCACACCAGCCGCAGCGGGCTTTCCTTCATGTACGAGTACGACGCGGCCGGCCGCTGCGTGCACACCTGGGGCGACGGCGGACTCTACGACTACCACTTCCGCTACGACCCGGATGGTCGCTGGACGAACTTCACCGACAGCCTGGGCCATCACTGGAGCGTCGAGCTGGACGAGCGTGGGAACCTCGTCGCGGAGACCGATCCGCTCGGGGGTGTGACGAGCTACGCCTATGACGCTGTCGGCCGAACCATCCAGACGGTGGATCCGCTGGGGCGCGCGACACGCTGGGCCTATGACGAGGCCGGCAACGAGACCGGAACGACCCGGGCGGACGGCGTGGCCACGCAGTCCGCCTATGACGATCGCGGGCTTGTGGTCTCGCAGACCGACGGCAACGGGCAGGTCTGGCACTATGACTATGACGCGAAGGGGCTGCTCGTCGAGACGCGGAACCCGCTGGGCGCCAGCGTCGTCTACCGGCGGACCAGCGCAGGCGATGTCGCGGAGGCCATCAACGCGATGGGCGTCCGGACCGGCTACGTGCGCGACCGCTTCGGTCTCGTTAGAGCGATCGTCGATCCCGATGGGACGCAGGTGGAGATGCGCCCGGACATGCTGGGCAACGTCGTCGCGACCGCCGGCCGGGGCCAGCGCCTTGAGTTCGCCTTTGACCCGAAAGGCAGGCTTCTGGAAGAGCGCCGGGCCTCGGGCAGCGCCACCTCCTTCGCCTACGATGCCGATGACCGTCTGATCGAGCAGAGGGATCCGGAAGGGCGCGTCACGCAGTTCCGCTACTCCGCGCTGACGGAGATCAGCGAGGCCTTGCTGCCCGATGGGCGTCACTTGCGGTATCGGCGTGACACCGAGGAACGCCTCCTCGCGGTGGAGATGCCTGACGGCAGGACATGGCGGTTCGAGCGCGATGCGCTCGGGCGCGTCGTGCGCGAGACGGATGGCTTTGCCCTGACCCGGACCTATCGCTACGACGCAGCGGGGCAGTTGACCGCCCAGGTCGCCGGTGACGGACCCGAAGTGTCCCTCGCCTACGACGAGGCCGGACGACTGGTGCGGCGCATTCTTCCCGACCAGACGGAGGTGTTCGCCTACGACGGCGTCGGCTATCTCACGCTCGCCGAAAATGCCGATGCTCGGATCGCACGAGAGTATGACGGCATCGGCAATCTGCTGCGCGAGACGCAGGACGACTTCACGATCGAATACGAATACGACGCGCTTGGCCGCCGCACCCTGCGACGCAGCGGCGACGGACACGAGGTCGCCTATCGCTACGACGCCAACGACCAGTTCACCCAGGTCAATGTCGGGAGCACCCGCATCGCGTTCCAACGCCATGCCCATGGCCGCGTGGCCCGGGAGGTACTGGGTGACGGCCTCTCACGGGAATACGCCTACGACGAGGATCTCAACCTTGTCGCGCAGCGAACGATGTACGGCGACAGCGTCCTTGTCGGGCGCACCTTCGGCTATGACCGCACGGGCAACCTGATCCGCCAGCACAATGCCGCTGTCGCGGGCGCGAACAGGGAACAGGACCTGCTGTACGACGCAGAGGATCGCCTGCAGGCCCTGCAAACGAAGGGCGATGCGACCCGGTACTATGACTACGGCCCCGACGGGACGCTGCTGCAGCCAGCCGAGACGACGGGAAACGGATGGACGGGACGCCACGAGCATTCCACCTACCGCTTTGACGGCGCTGGGAACCTGGCGTCGCGGTCCGGCCCCGACGGGGACATGCACTTCGACTGGGATGGACTGAGCCGCCTTCGTCGGGTCCAGAAGCCGCACGAAGGGATCGTCACCTTCAGGTACGACGCGCTCGGACGGCGTGTCGAGAAGCGCTCGGAGGCCGGCAGCGTGCGCTTCTTCTGGGACGGTGATACGCTTGCCGCCCAGCACGGAGATGCCGAGCGGAAGGCTTTCGTCTTCCGCCCCGGCAGTTTCGTCCCGCTCTGCGCGATCGGGGCCGATGTCGAGTACTTCGATGCCGACCAGATCGGCCTGGTGCGCGAGGTGATCTCCGCGTCGGGCGAGCTGACGTGGAGTGCGGCCTTCGACGGGTTTGGTGCAGCGGACGTCAAGTTGCGCCGGACCGACTGCCCCTGGCGCCTGCAGGGACAGTATTTCGACGAGGAGATCGGCCTTTCCTATGTCCGTCATCGCTATTTCGACCATGGCGTCGGATCGTTCATCAGCCGGGATCCGCTCGGCTTCCAGGCAGGCCCCAATCAGTATTGGCTGGGCCCCAATGTTTGGGGCTGGATCGATCCGCTCGGGCTTATCTGCCTTGATCTTCGCAATCCAAAATGGGGACCGCGCGGCCGCTTCCGCGACCCGAACACGGGCCACTTCGTGTCCGCGCGGGAGGTGCAGGGCAAGTTCCCACACACGGTCACGCCGCCCGAGCGCGTCCTCTACCGCACCGATCCCCACACCCGCGTGGTCACCTACTACCACACCTACGATGCAGCCGGCCTCCCGGTGAAGCGCGTGGACATCAACCCCGCCAGCGCGCCGCACGGTGGCGTGCCGCCACCTCACGTCAACGAGTTCACGCACAATACCAACCCGCATACGGGACAGGTCTTCGCCAACCAGGGCAAGACGGTGCGGCCGGCCGATACCCGGGACATCCTGAAATGACCGACGAGATTGACCTCGACAATCTGCGCGAGTTCACGGCCTGGAAGCAGCGCAACCCGGCCTTCACCCTGCTCGACTTCGTCTACCAGGCGCTGCCGGCGGACCTCGCCGTGGCGATTTGCGAGTTGTTTTGGCCTCGCCTGGAGCAGCATCGCGGGGGCATCTTCTTGGCTGAAGGCTTCAGCGCCGAGAACTTCGAGTCATGGAGCGCCAACCTCGGCGGCGACATCGCCAAGATCGAGGCCACGATGAACCACCGGCATGTCGGCGATTTCTTCGTGGCATCACATGACCTCAGCATTGCCAACCTGACGCGGATCGGCGAGGTGCTGCGTCAGACCTGGACCAGCCGACTGCATGCCGCCTTCCCTGATGCCCGTATCGTGATACAGGGGCAGGTGGAGGAGGATGCGGAAGATTACGTGATTACATTCTTCCAACAGCAGGCGAGCGATCCGTCCGTCAGTTCAGCTTCAGCATCGACCCGAACACGGTCAGGCCGCTCGGGTCGATCTTGATGAAGGTGCGGCCAACTTAAGATTGATCTCTGCCTGGACGTTTATCTGCACATCAACGTCGCGATCCGACAAGCTGCCGTGGCTTGAGCTGCGATTGGCCTTCGTCTCCAGCCTCGCATTGGCGTTCACCGGAACGCCTGAGCGTTGCCGGCATCGAACTTCCGCAGTGAGAGACGTCGGCGCCGAATTCAATGAGGAGTTCATCGCTACCGTCCGTCGAATCCGTCGGCAGGAGCGGCGACCCAGGCGTCCTGAGAGAGCCGGACTTGATCTTCGCTTGAGCTTTGGCTGGCAATTTCGGCGGCGGAGCGCGCCGGAGCCGTATAGGCTCCGCTCTTCGTGCGGCCCGCCACGCGTCAGAAGTTCCGTCCCAGGGATGCGGGCCGCGACGTGAGGAGGAAACCTATGATCATGCGCGTCGCTTTGTCGTGTGTGCGGTTCGTGGTTCTCGCGTTTCTGCTCATCGCACCCTTTGGTAGTGCCTCGGCCCAGAAGCAGGGTGGCATCCTGCGTATCACCCATCGGGACAGTCCCGCCAGCATGTCGATCCACGAGGAAGGAACGATCTCCGTCGTGCTGCCGATGATGGGCGTGTTCAACAACCTGGTCATGTTCGATCCGGCCAGGAAGCAGAACAGCCTCGACGACATCGTACCCGACCTCGCCGAGAAGTGGACGTGGAGCGAGGATGGCACGACGCTGACCTTCATCCTGCGCAAGGGCGTCAAGTGGCACGACGGCAAGCCGTTCACTGCCGCCGACGTGAAGTGCACCATCGATCTCCTGCAGGGCAACGCGCCGGAGAATTTCAAGGTCAATTTCCGCAAGGGCTGGTACGCCAACGTCGAAAGCGTGACCACGACCGGCGAGAGCGAGGCCGTCTTCAAGCTGAAGGCGCCGCAGCCCGCGCTGCTCGGCCTGCTCGCCTCGGGCTTCTCACCCATCTATCCGTGTCATGTCTCGCCGCGCGAGATGCGTCAGGCGCCGATCGGCACCGGACCGTTCAAGTTCGTCGAGTACAAGCCCAACCAGACCATCAAGGTCGCGCGCAGTCCGAACTACTGGAAGCCGGGCAAGCCCTACCTCGATGGCATCGAGTACACCATCATTCCGAACCGCTCGACGGCGATCCTCGCCTTCCAGTCGAACAAGTTCGACATGATCTTCCCGTTCGAGGTCACCGTGCCGCTGGTCAACGACATCAAGGCAAACCGGCCGGACGCGATCTGCGAGACCGCGCCGATGAACGTCGCCGCCAACATCCTGATGAACCCCAATCCGCCGTTCGACGACATCGAGGTGCGCCGCGCCGTCGCCATGACGCTCGACCGCAAGGCGTTCCGGGACATCATGACCTCGGGCACCGGCGACGCCGGCGGCGCCATGCAGCCCCTGCCGGAGGGGCGGTGGGGACTGCCGCCGGAGATCCTGCGCGAACTGCCGGGCTATGGACCCGACATCGCCAAGAGCCGCGAGAAGGCGCGGGCGATCATGGCGGCCAAGGGCTATGGTCCGAACAAGCCGCTGAAGGTCAAGGTCGCAACCCGCAACTTGCCGACGTACCGCGACGCGTCGGTGGTCCTGATCAGCCAGCTCAAGGAGATCAATATCGACGGCGAGCTGCAGCTGGTGGATACGGCGCAGTGGGTGCCCAAGCTGATCCGGCGCGACTACGTGATCGCCGTCAGCCAGGTCGGCAACGGCGTCGACGATCCCGACCAGAATTATTACGAGAACTACGCCTGCGGCTCGCGCACCTACATGGACTACTGCAATAAGGAGGTCGATGCGATGATCGCCGCGCAGTCGGCCGAGCGCGATCCCGAGAAGCGCAAGAAGATCGCCTGGGAGATCGACAGGAAGCTGACCAACGAGGCGGTCCGGCCGATGCTCTATTACATGTACGGCGTCACCTGCCGGCAGCCCGGCCTCAAGGGCGTCAATATCCAGGTCAACAGCATCTACAACAACTGGCGTCTCGACGACGTCTGGCTGGAGTAGCCCTTGCCGCTCGCGGTGACCCCGACTAGCTCTCCGGGTCACCGAGAATGAAGCAGAACACCCGGCCGTAGGTTTCGCAGAGGTGCGTGCCGCCATCCGGGGTCGTCATGAAGATCATCTTGCTCTTGGGCACGACCAGCCATTCGCGACCGTCCCAGGCGCGATAGAGGCCGTCCTCGCCGACGTACGATTGAGTCGGCCGGCAATCGCCCCGCTGGCCGTCCATCGAGCCGTTGCAGCAGCGTGAATGCGTATCGGGCTGGCGAAGATCCTTGTACCAGTCGTGATGCTGCGCATGGCCGTCGCCGTGGCGACCCGAAGCCGGCGGCGACTGGCTCGCCGCCGATGCGGCGATTGCGGTCACGGTCACGACGGAAAGCAATGTGGAGGCAACTCGTCGAAGCGTCGGCATGGCGAACACTCCCGGTGAGCACAAAAGGGTGCTCTTCCGCCGACCGTCAGGCAACTGCCTGTGGGGGAAAAGAAACCCATCTGCTCCTGGAGCCTCGCAGCGGCGGGAAAGGCAGACCTCGCCTGACATGGGGTCCTGCCGGCGCTGTGCCTCTTTAGAATCTCGCAGTGCCTGGATCGAGGCCCAGCGCCACCCGTCCGCGGACAACGTAGTTGTTGGAGCTGAGGGCGACATGGCGGACCGCGGCGCGCACGTCGCGTGCCGCGCGTTCGAGCGGACACGTCTCGAAGATGGACACCGAGCCAGCGCTCGCAGCGAGCATGTCGACAATGCTCGTGGCGGACTCGGCCGCATATGTCGCCGCCATCCGAAACGCCGCGCGCGCCTGCAGCAGGCGTTCGCCGCCGGCTTCGGTCCCGGCCATCAATTCAGTCATGGCATCGACCAGGAACGCCCGCGCGGCGCGCAACATTGCATCCGCACGCCCGACCGCGGCCTGAACCGGCTCGCGATCGCGCAGCAAAGCGGCGCCGCCGAGGCTCTTGTCTCCGGCCAATTCAACGAACGCCGTAATGGCGCCGCTGGCAATTCCGAGCGGGACTGCCGAAATCGTCCACGCGAACACGGATACCGGCGGCATGCGATAGACCAGTCCCGGATCGGTCGGCGTCAAGTCGAGGAAGGGATGCACGTGTGCCTCGGGGACGAACACGTCGCGCAGCTCGAAGTCACAACTGCCGGTGCCGCGTAGCCCCGACACGTGCCAGTTGTCGAGAATCGTGACGTCGTTCCGCCCGACATGGCAGCAGAGCCTTGGCGCTTCCGGCGCTTCCGCCGCCAACACCATGAACAGCGATGCGTGATGGGCACCGCTCCCGAAAGGCCACCGCCCGGCGCCGCGATAGCCGCCGGCGACGCGCGTCGCCGTGCCGACGGCGCCGGTGGCCGCCGCGACGAAGGCATGGCGATCGGAAAACCAGGTGCGCGCGACAGCCTTGCTGACATAACCGCCGACGCGGCTCATGCCGCCGCCATTGCCGACGAGCCAGCCGATCGAGCCGTCGAGTGCGGAAGCGGCTTCCACGATGCTCATGAACTCGAATGGAGAGAGCTCGGGTCCTCCGATCGCCCGCGGCAACCACAAACGAAACAAGCCGGCATCGGCCAACGTCTCGAACACGTCATCCGGGAGCCGGCGCAGCTGGTCGAAGCTGCCCCGCCGCTCGCGGACGAACGGGGCCATGCGCTGAAGCGCGTCCAACATCCCGGCGGCGCTGTTGCGCCTCACGCCCTCCGTCAATGAGATATGGTCGGCCACTGCATTGAGCGGGGTCATGATGCCTTCCCTCGACAATTCGACGAAACTGGCACCGACACCATGGACAGGGGGAGAGGGGAGAGTCCTGAAGTTGCTCTAAAGAAGTTGCTAAAGGTGCCTGAATGGTCCTCACTCGATCGATGGCGAAGGCGCACCCTCGCGGCTTGTTCCGCCTCGATACTGAATCGGAATCGCTTCTGTACGGCGGCGAACCGACCAAGCTCGGCCGGCGTGCGGTTGCCGTGCTGCGGGCCCTGCTGCAACGCCCCGGAGAACCGGTGTCGAAGGAGACCCTGATCGAGGCGGCGTGGCCCGGGCTGGCAATCGAGGAGAACAATCTCTCCGTTCAGGTATGGGCCTTGCGTCGCGTTCTCGGCACAGAGGGCAACGGCTCGGGTTGGATCGAGACCTTGCCGCGCCGCGGCTATCGCTACATCGGCCCGCCCATTGCGGTCGTCAACGACGTCGGGACCGCGCCGCACGCGTCACCGGCGCTGCCCGAGAAGCCGTCCGTGGCCGTGCTGCCGTTTTCAAGCCCGAGCACGAGCCGCAAGCATGCGCACTTCGCCGACGGGATGGTCGAGGACATCATCACGGCGCTGTCGCGGTTCAAGTCGTTGTTCGTGATCGCCCGCAATTCAAGCTTCGCCTACAAGGATCGGCCGGTGGACATCAAGCTGGTCGGGCGCGAACTCGGTGTTCGCTACGTCGTGGAAGGCAGCATAAGGACGAGCCGGAATCAGCTACGGGTGGCGGTCCAATTGATCGACGCAGAGACCGGCTATCAGCTCTGGAGCGAACGTTACGGCCGCAGGCTCGCGGATGTCTTTGCCGTGCAGGACGAAATTGCGCGGGCGATCGTTTCGGTTCTGCCTGGGCGATTGGAAGATGCGGGCCGAGACATTGCGATCCGGAAGCAAACGTCGAACATGACGGCCTATGATCTCGTCTTGCTCGGCAATGAGCGGTGGCGGCGCCTCAATAGCAGCGCGCTGGCCGAGGCACGGGAGCATTTCCGTGCCGCGGCCGTTCTCGACCCAAACTACGCGCGCGCCCATGCCAACATTGCCTGGACGATCGTCTGCGAGGCCTTTCTCGAGGTGCCGAATGCGGCGGCGCTCGACGAGGCGCTGGGCGAGATCGAGATCGCGCTCGACATCGATGACGACGACGCCTGGTTTCATGGCGTCTTCGCGCAACTCCTCTTTCTGCGCCGCGAGGACGACCGGTCCGAGGCGCACTTCGATCGTGCGTTGACGCTCAATCCGAATGATGCCGATGTCGCCGCGGTACTGGCGAACATACTGGTTTACTGGGGGCGGTGGCGGGAGGCGCTGGTGCGGATCGAGACCGCCAAACGCCTGAACCCGTTCCCGCCCAACCTGTACCATTGGTATCACGCGCTCGCCCTCTACGCGGCACGCCGGCACCGGGAAGCAATCGAGGTGCTGAAGCAGACGCGTTCGCTCCATAGCTGGTCGCACGGGCTGCTTGCGGCTTGTTATGCCCAGATCGGCGTGCGTGAGGAGGCCCGGTCCGAGTTGGATTGCTTCATCAAAGAGCGGCGCCTCGAGCTGCGGCAGAGCGGCAAGCCACTCAGTATCGACGGCCTCGACCTGGCCAGAATCCGGGCAGACAGGTATCGCAAGGCGGGTGATCGCCGGCACTTTCTTGACGGGCTGCGCAAGGCAGGCCTAGGTGCGACGAATACAGGTCGGTCCAGGAGGTCATGACGCCACGAGCCGGCAGATCCGTCTTCCGGCTGAAATGGAGCATCCTTTAGCTCTTCGACCCCGTCGGCGAAAAACAGAAGATGTGGAATACGGGCAGCGTCGGCATCGGCTTGGTGCTGCAGACATGGCTGCGGCCGTCACCGAACCGGTCCGGCTGGTCGACGGCGTACGCCGGCACCGGCACCCAGCGGCGAAATTCCGGGATCCATACGGACCAGCTGCCGTCGTCTTCCGCGCGTGCCCGGACGGGCCGGCAATCCTCGCCGTTGCAGCAATTGCCGTGGCCGGTGCGCGGCTTCCATTCCTGGTACTGGTGATGCTGCTGGACATGTCCGCAGCCGAAAGCACCGAATTCGCAGTCCTGCGCCCGTGCCCAATTGCCCACGGCCAGCATCAGGCCTGCTGCGATCAGCACCAGAAGCACAAGGCGCGCACACTCCGGCGGGCGCCCGCGCACCGCGGTCAGCTTTGTCATCACGCGCTCGAAACGTGACGGTGCGGCGGCAGTTGCGGCGAACCCCTCTATGGTCACCGCGAGGGGCCGCAGAGGGGGAGTTAGTACACCGACTCCAAGATTGGCACTATTTCCTGTGCTCCATTGATCGTGCGCGGATTGGAGAAGGTCCAGTCATCCTTCATGCAGTTCGTGGCGATGCGCTGCAGGTCGTCGCGCCTGACACCGACGTCGCGCAATCGACGCGGCAAGCCGAGGTCGGCGATGAAGCGATCGAGCACCTCGGGCGCGGGCTGGTCGGCTGCACCGAGGGCGGCGATGATCTCGGCCTGGCGATCGCTGTTGACCTCGGCGTTGAACGCCAGCACGGCCGGGAGCATGACGCACGACGTGTAGCCGTGCGGCACGCCGGCGCTGCCGCCCAGCACATGGCCGATGGCATGGCTCGCGCCCATCCGCGTGCCGCTGACGATGCCGGTCATCGAGATCCATGCGCCGACCTGGCAGTCGAGGCGCGCAGCGAGGTCGGTCGGATCGCGCTTCGTCGCCGGCAGCCCGCGGCCGAGCAGGCGCAGCGCCTGCAGCGCGGTGCTGTCGGTGTAGGCATTGCCGTCGATCGAGCAGTAGGTTTCGACGGCATGATCGACGGCGCGGATGCCGGTCGAGAGCCACAGCCATTCCGGTGTGTGCACGGTGATGGCGGGATCGAAGATCACTGCCAGCGGGATGATGCCGGGATGGATATAGGCCTGCTTCAGCCGCAGCCTGGGCTCGGTGATACCGGCGCGCGCGTTGAACTCGCCGCCGCTCAGCGTGGTCGGAACGCAGATCTGCCGAACGCGCGGCGCACGATACTGCGGGAAGCTGCGCTTGCCCGTCGTCTCGTCGACGACGGTGCGGAAGGGTTCGAGCCCGTCCGGTTCGCGGATGTCATGCTCAAGGCAGATGGTGACCGCCTTACCGCCGTCGGTCGTCGAGCCGCCGCCGACACTGACCAGCAGGTCGCAGCCCGCATCGCGCGCCTTGTTGGCGCAGGCGACCACCGCATCGCGCGGGCTGTGCGCCGGCATGTCGTCGTGCACGCCGGCGCAGCGCGTCCCCAACGCGCGGGCGATCTGCCGGACCGCATCGGTTTCACGGTTGAGCGTCTTGCCGGCGAGGATGAACACCCGGTTGGCGCCGAGCTGCTCGGCTGCCTGGGCGACAGCCTCGGCGGCCGGGCGGCCGAACACCACCCGGTCCATCCCCGTGAAGACGATCTCGCCGGCGCGCACGGGGCCAGCAGGCACGGGGATCGTCACGCCGCCCGAACGAAGTTCACCACGGCGCCTTTGCCCCGCACCTCTGCCTCTTCGAACTCGGCCGCGGCGATTGCCCGGTCGAGAGCGGCGCGCAGTTCCTTGGCCGAATCCAGCGTGATCTCGACGCCGGCACGGGCCCCGGCATCGAGGCCCGTATTCATGAAGTCGAGCGTGATGACGTCACCCAGCAACGCGTGACGGGCATGGTCGTAGGCGACCACCGCCTGCGTGAGCGGAAACCACTCGTCGCCGCGCTTGGCCATGCCTTCGGCGCGGGCGATCTCGATGATCGACGTGCACATGGCGCGGCCTCCTACTTCTTGGCCAGGTGCTTGCCGAAGAAGGCATGCACCTTGTTCCAGCCGTCCATGCACTGCTCGACCCGGTAGAGCGGCCGGTGCCAGTAGAAGAAGCCGTGGCCGGCGCCGTCGTAACGGTGGAACTCGTAGTCCTTGCGGTGCTTCTTGAGTTCGGCCTCGTGCTGGTTGACCTGCTCGGGGCTGGGCGCACGGTCGTCGTTGCCGAACAGGCCGAGCAGGGGGCAGGAGAGGTCCTTGGTCATGTCGATCGGCGCGACCGGCGTCTTGGCGTTGAGCTCCTCCTTGCCCATTACCACGCGGCCGCCCCAAAGGTCGATGCAGGCATCGACGTCCTTCTTCTGGCAAGCATAGATGAAGGCGTGCCGGCCGCCCGAGCAGGAGCCGAACACGCCTACCTTGCCGTTGAGGTTGGGCTGAGCGCGCATCCAGGCCACGGCGGCTGCGGTGTCGCCGACCATCTGGGAATCGGCGATGCCGCCGTCGGCACGGACCTTGGCGGCGACGTCGTCGGGGTTGCCGTCGCTGCCGCCGCCCTCGCGCTCATAGAGGTTGGCGCAAATCGCGATGTAGCCGTGGTGGGCGAAGCGGCGCGTCGTCTCGATGTAGAGCTCGCTCCAGCCCGGCAGGTGATGGATCAGCACCACGCCCGGGTAGGGGCCCGCGTTGGCCGGCTTGGCCACGTAGGCGGTGATCGGGGTGCCCCCGTCGCCCTTGAGGGTCACGTTTTCACAAGTCATGCCGCGGTAAAATGACATCGATCTTCCTCCGTCTGCTTGAACCGTTGCTAGCTGGGGCCGACGCGCGTCAGCCGTCCCAGACCATACTCGTTGAGATCCTCGATCGTGACCTCGCTTGCCTTGCCGTCCGGCCCGATCAGGAAACTCACGCCCATGCGCGCCTTCGGCGCCTCCTGCATGGGCGAGTACACAAACACGTCGCGATTGAAGTGCACCAGCGGAAAGCGCCTGCCGGCCGGCCCGAGATGCAGATACAGCGCTCCACCCGAATCGGTGATCTTCGCCTCGCCGACATAGTCGTTGCGATAGTCCCCGAGATAAGCCGGCATCGGCAGGGCCGCAGCCGGCGAGGCCGGAGGGGCTTCATAGACGAGCGACGGTTTCATCATCTCCTTGTAGCCGGTGTCGAAGATCTCGTCGGCATAAGCCACCCAGTCCCGTGTGGGGCTGCCGGTGAAGACCAGATCGAAGAACGTCTTGGCGAGTCCCTCGGGCACGCCCGTCGGAAAGGCATTTGCCAGCACGACGATTCCAAGCTGCTCGCCCGGAAGCAGGGACACGAGCGCGCGCGCGCCGGCGCTGAACGCGCCGGCATGGGCCCATTCGACGCCGTGCTCGCGATAGTCGACATTCCAGCCGAGCGCGTAAAAGGCCGTGGCGCCAGTCGTCGGATCGACACTGCGCACGCTCGCCGGAACGTGCGTCTGCAGCAGCGCTTCCCTCTCGATCACCTGACGAGCCTGGTATCGCCCGCTTGCCAGCAGCAGGCGGACCCAATGCGCCATGTCGCCGGCGCTCGAGCTTGCACCACCCGCGGGAGACTGCGCGTCGGCGTTGCGTCGGGTGAACGATGCCCATTCGCCGTCGGCGCGCACGTGCAGGGCGGCGCGATTGGACCGGGTCATGAAGTCGCGATAGCGCGAGCTGGTCGAACTCATCCCGAGAGGCTTGTAGAGCCTTTCTTCGCAGGCCTCCTCCCAGCTTTTGCCCGAGAACCGTGCCGCCGCGACCGCGGCCTCGGTCAGGCCGAAATTGCTGTACGAGTAGCCGTTGCGGAAGCCGTAGGCCGGCTTCGCCAGGCGCAGCCGGTGAAGGATTTCGCCTTGGGTGAAGCCGAGCTCCTCGATGTCGTCGCCAACATGGCCCGGCAGTCCACTGCGATGCGCGAACAGGTCGCGGATTGTCACGTTGGCCGCCGCGAGCTCGTCCTGCAGCGTGAAGCCCGGATCGATATCGCGGATGCGGCTGTCCCACGAAACCTCGCCGTCGCTCACCAGGCCCGCGACCACGGTCGCAGCCAGCGGCTTTGAGACCGACGCGAGCTGGAAGACGGTGTCTGCGTCGACGGCCGCAGCCTTGCCGATCTCACGCACCCCGAAGCCGTCGAGCAGGACTGTCTCGTCGCGATGGACGATGGTGATCGCGAGGCCGGGCACGAGCTCCTTGTCGACGATCTGCCGCGCGAATTCCCTGAGCCTGGGCAGCGCTGCGGCGACCTTCTCCTTGGTCGCCGTCTCGGCAAGGACCGGCAACGGAACGCACGATGCCGCGATTCCGGCAAAGAACGTCCGCCGGGCAAGCGGGCGGCCTCGATCAACGCGCAAGGTCATTGGCTGGAAATAGTCGAAAGCACACTTCCGGGAGCGGCCAAGATGGGGTCTCGCCCTACTGATGCGACCCGCGGTGGCCGCTCCCGGCGTGGCGTCCGTGTGGTCCCGCTATGCTGATGCCCGAACGTCTGCGTCAGCAATCGTTGCGGCACGATGGCCCGGTGGAAGCATGCAAACCTCCTTTTGCTGACGATGGTAGGCGAATCCAGACACGAGATGCCGGGGCTGTCAATGCCGCGCAGGCATGGCGCGCTGTGTTCAATAGGGGCAAATCGAAATCCTGCCCATTGGCCGATGCTCGACCGGTGAGGGTATGCTCACCGTCGGAGTAGGAGGACGCGTTCACGAGCGCAAAGAAAAGAACATAGACGGGGGAGGAGTCCCATGCCGAGGGTCATCGTCGCGGCGCTAGCCGCGCTGTTGCTGGTGCCGCACGCCGAAGCTCGAGCGCAAGCGTACCCATCGAAGCCCATCAGGTTCGTCATTCCGTTCGGTGCGGGTTCGGCGACCGACGCGCTCGCCCGCATCATCGGCCAGGATATCGAACAGACGCTCGGCCAGCCGATCATCGTGGTGCAGAAGCCCGGCGCCGACGGCGCGCTGGCGGCCGGCGAGGTCAAGCGCGCGGCGCCCGATGGTTACACCCTGCTGTTCGGCACCAACAGCCCGCTTGCCGTCGCGCCGAACATGCAGAAGGACCCTCCCTACAACGTCCTCACCGATTTCACGCCCATAAGCTTTCTCGGTGAGAACAGCTTCTTCCTCGTCGTCCATCCATCGGTGCCGGCCAATTCGCTCGCCGAGCTCATCGCCGTCGCCAGGGCAAGTCCCAGGCCGTTGAACTACGCGGCGGGCAATACCTATGCCTTCGTATCGATGGCGATGCTGGCGATGAGGAACAAGATCGAGCTCGAGGCGATCCGATACAAGTCGGAGCCCGATGCCATCGCCGACCTGCTGTCGGGTCGCGTTCAGGTCATGAACGGCACCGCGACATCGGTCGCGGCGCACGTGAAGGCCGGCCGGCTGAAGGCGCTCGCCACAATGCTCGACGTGCGCAGCCCGTTGATGCCGGATCTGCCCACGCTCATCGAGGCGGGCCAGAGCCAGTTCCCGATCGTCCCATGGTTCGCGCTGGTCGGTCCCGCCGACCTGCCGGCCGATGCCGTGGCCACCATGAACAAGGCGATGGTGGCGGCACTCGCCAAGCCGGCGGTGAGGGAGCAGGTCGAGCGGCACGGCTTCATGCCGAAGTCGTCCACGCCGGCGGCGCTGGCGACCTATATGAAGGATCAGCTCGCGGTCTGGAAAGCCGCCCTGAAAGACTCCGGCATCGAACCGCAATGACTAATGCTCTCGCTCTTCTCGCGCGCGCCGGACATCGTGCCGGCATTGCTCGGCAAACAGATCGACGTCGGCTTCCCGACCATGCCGACGGCGATCAGGCCGACGCGGCAGGGCGCGTTGCGCACCTCCACTCGGCTTTGATCGAGAGCCTGCAACCGGCGTTCCGCAGCGCGCTGGACGGCGACGGCTCGGAGGTCGTGCCCGGGCTGTGCCTGTTTCATCGGGCATAGCCTACTCATATCCGCCGCCAGAAGGGCCAGGTCACGGCGAGCGCGAACAATCCCATCGCGCCCGTCAGGGCCGTCGCATGCGGCGCGCCGATTCGGTCGGCGAGCCAGCCCAGCCAAACGAAGCCGATCGGGCCGGTACCGATGCACACCGACAACACACCCATGATGCGTGAGCGCATCTCGATGGGGGCGGCGAGATAGACGGTCGTTGCCTGCAGCGTGGAGAAGGCCGCACCGGCGAGGCCGGTCACCAGCAGTGCTGCGCCGGCCGAGACCGGCTCGGGCGCGAGCGCGAAGGCGATCAACGACAGGAGATAGAC
>JAEZHS010000431.1 GCA_023436825.1 Pseudomonadota bacterium
ACTGGATGGCGATCACCTCGCTGAAGTCGAACCAGGAGCTCTACAGCCGCAAGGTCATGCCGCTGATCGTGCACAACCCGACGCTGAAGCACTATGTCGACCTGCTCACCGAGACCAGCTTCCTGCAGTGGACCTGGAACACCTTCCTGGTGGCCATCGTCTCGACGGCGATCTCCCTGATATTGGGCGCGATGCTCGCCTATCCGCTGGCGCGCCTGCGCTTCGCCGGCGCGGCCCTGGTCTCCTTCGCCATCGCCGCGACCTATCTGGTGCCGCAACCGCTCCTGTTCGTGCCGCTGGCCGATCTGATCAATCGCCTCGGCCTCAACGACACGCTGACCTCGGTGATCCTGACCTACCCGACCCTGCTGGTCCCGTTCTGCGCCTGGCTGCTGATGGGCTATTTCCGCACCGTGCCGGTCGAGCTCGAGGACGCCGCCCGCATCGATGGCGCGAGCCGCCTGCAGACCCTGGTCAAGATCGTGCTGCCCCAGTGCGGCCCGGGCTTCATCTCGGCCGGCATCTTCGCCTTCACCCTTGCCCAGAACGAATTCCTCTACGCCCTGATCTTCCTGACCAAGACCGAGGTCCGCACCGTCCCGGTCGGCGCCATCGCCGAGCTGGTGCGCGGCGACGTGTTCTACTGGGGGCAGCTGATGGCGGCGGCTCTGCTGGGCTCGATCCCGGTCGCGATCATCTACTCGTTCTTCGTCGAGCACTACGTCGCGGGATTGACGGCAGGCTCGGTCAAGGGCTGACTCCCGGGCACTGGGAGGAATAGCCGACGATGACCGAGATTCCCGAAGTCTACCTCGACCTGCTGCAGAAGAAGACACCGCTCGCCCACCTGGCCACAGTGATGCCCGACGGCTCGCCGCAGAACACGCCGGTCTGGTTCGACTACATGGACGGCAAGATCCGTGTGAACTCCGCACTTCGACGAACCAAGGTGCGCAACATGCAGCTCGGCGCCAAGGTGGCCTTGTCCATTTCGGATCCGGACAATCCCGACCGCTACGTGCAGTTGCGCGGTACCGTGTCGCGCGTGAGGCAGGACGATGTCGCCGCCCGGCATATCGATCAGCTGGCGCACAAGTATCTCGGCCTCGACAAGAATCCCTATGCCAAGGCGGGTGACGTCCGCGTGATGTTCGAGATCTCCGTGTTCTCCGTCCAGGGGATGAGCTGAGACCGCATGAAGCTTCGCCGCCGTCGCTTCCACCCTCTCGCCGCGGCCCTCATCGCCTTGCCGATCGCCGCGAGCCGGGCCGGCGCGCAAGCCTGGCCCAGCCGCCCGGTGCGCTGGATCGTCGGCTACGCCCCCGGCGGCGGCAACGACATCGTCGCCCGCCTGATGGGCCAGTGGCTCTCGGACCGTCTGGGACAGACCTTCGTCGTCGAGAACCGGCCGGGCGCCGCCACGAACATCGCCGCCGAGTTCGTCGTGAACGCCGCCCCCGACGGCTACACGCTGCTGCTGGTCGGCCAGCCCAACGCCATCAACGCGACCCTCTACGAGACCCTGCCCTTCAACTTCATCCGCGACATCGCGCCGGTCGCCGGCATCATGACGGTGCCCAACGTGGTGGTGGTCAATCCGTCGTTCCCGGCCAAAACCATTCCCGAGCTCATCGCCCATGCCAGGGCGAACCCCGGCAAGATCAACATGGCCTCGGCCGGCAATGGCAGTGCCGCCCACCTCGCCGGCGAACTGTTCAAGTCCATGACCGGCGTGAACATGGTCCATGTCCCCTATCGCGGCCAGGCGCCGGCGATCGCCGACCTGTTGTCCGGACAGGTGCAGGTGCTGTTTGCCACTTCGCCTGCCTCGATGGAGTTCATAAAGACCGGCAAGCTGAAGGCGCTGGCCGTCACGACGGCCGTGCGCGCGGAGGCCCTGCCCGACCTGCCGACCGTCGCCGATTCCGTGCCCGGCTACGAGGCGAGCGCCTGGTACGGCCTCGGCGCGCCGCAGAAGACGCCGGCCGAGATCATCGACCGGCTGAACAGGGAGACCAACGCCGGCCTGGCCGACGCCAAGCTGAAGATCCGGCTGGCCGATCTCGGCGGCACGCTGATCCCGGGCTCCCCCGCCGACTTCGGCAAGCTCATCGCCGACGAAACCGGGAAATGGGGCAAGGTCATCCGGGCTGCCAATATCAAACTCTAGGGGTTTGCCCGCATGGACAAGCGGCCCCAAGACCGCGATCATCGCGGCACACAGCCTTTCATGGAGATCGGAGGTCAAATGGCCAATCCCAACCTCGGCAGTTTCAACCGTGCCGGCACAATCACCGACCAGGCGGCATACGACGTCGGCCTGCGCGCCCACATGCTGCGCGTCTACAACTACATGGCCTCGGGCCTGGCGCTGTCGGGCGTCGTGGCCTACGGCCTGTTCGCCTCCCCCGAGCTCGCCAGCCTGTTCTTCAAGCTCGAGGGCGGCTTCGTCGTCGGCCTCAACATCCTGGGCTGGGTCGCGATCTTCGCGCCGCTCGGCCTCCTGCTGCTGGTCTCGGTCCGTGCCGCGTCGATGAGCGTGGGTGCCGTGCAGGCCGTCTACTGGACGGTCACCGCCCTGATGGGCGTCAGCCTGTCGCTGCTGCTGTTCCGCTACACGGGCGCGTCGGTGGCCCGCACCTTCTTCATCACCGCCGCCGCCTTCGGCGCGCTCAGCCTCTACGGCTACACCACCAAGCGTGACCTCAGCGCTGTCGGCAAGTTCCTGTTCATGGGTCTGATCGGCCTCATCCTGGCCAGCCTGGTGAACATGTTCTGGCCGTCGGGCACGATGAGCTTCATCATCTCGGTCGCCGGCGTCCTGATCTTCTCGGGCCTGATCGCCTACGACACCCAGAAGATCAAGGATCAGTACACCCAGGCCTGGGGCAGCGACGTCGCCGAGAAGGTCGCGATCTTCGGCGCGCTCAGCCTCTATCTCGACTTCGTGAACCTGTTCCAGTTCCTGATGATGTTTTTGGGTCAGAGGCGTTAAAGCTGGAGCACCGGTCTCCTTACGGGACGCGCGGCGGGAGTCGCGCGTCCCGTTTCAGGGCAAAACCCCGCCCGCCCTGTCTCACGATCGACGCGAAACCTTAATCGCCCCGACAGCCGCCGCCGCTATGCCCCCCGTCACGATTGGACGAGGCGCCGGTGGCAGCCAAGATCGTCGATGTCTTCGTGAAGGACGTTTTCCTGCGCTCCTACACCCTGGATTGGCACATCACCCACACCCCGTTGTTCGAGCAGGATTTCATCGACCGGGCCCGACAGCAGATGATCGCGGACGGCTATACCGAGGAGCAGATCGCCGACGCCCGGCTCGTCGTCAGGGACTGAGCAGCAGCCGAACGCCCCAGGCGATGAGCAGCAGCCCGCCGATGCGCGCGATCCAATCGCCAGCGGGAAACAGCTTCTCGATCAGCACGACGGCCGTGAGCACGGCGACCCAGACGAGGTCCATCGCACGGACGGCGAACAGCAGCGCCATCAGGAACCAGCAGCAGCCGAGGCAGTAGAGGCCGTGCGCCGCTCCCATGCGCAAGGCGCCGACGGCGCCGTCGCGCCAATGGTTGACCACGAAATCGAACGGCGAGCGGCAGGACCTGAGGCAGGCGCGCTTGAGCGGCGTCAGCTGATAGAGGCCGGCGGCGATGAACAGCAGGCCGCCCAGCAGCGGGCTGGTGGTCTTCATGGTCATCGGCGCCAGCAGGCTCGCCCGCTCCAGGGCCCACTGGGCGAGCGTCGCGGCGACGCTGAAACCTCCCCAGGCCAGAAGGTAGCCCGAGGTGAACAGCACCGTCGGCGTATAGGACTGGCCGCGCGCGCGGCGGCCGCGGTTTATGGCGGCAAAGGTCAGGATCATCGGCGCCGCGCTCGGCAGCATCATACCGATCATCATGATCCACCACATCGCCAGCAGTAATGGGAGATCGGCCGCGCCCTTGGGCGGCATGACCATGGCCGGGTCCATTGCCGCCATCTGCCGCGCCTCGTCGATCAGGTAGAGCCAGCACAGCACGACCAGGCCGCCGAGCGCCGCGACGATCGCGATGCGCTGGCGGAGCAGCAGGCTCAGCAGGGACGAGGCCGGCGCGGAGCGACTCACCGACGCCCGTCAGGCGCCCCAGGCAAACGGTGCGAAATGCCCGTTGTTGCCCTTGCCTGAAAGGCTGAGCTCGAGCCCGAAGCCCCCGACCTCCGTCTTGCTGGCGCGTGCCAGCGCCAATCGCCGATTGGCCGGATGGGCGGTGTTGTCGATATAGAACGGCTCGCCGGACTGATTGCGCGACGCCACGCCTTCGATGGCAAAGGCGAGCACGCCGGGGATCTCGGTCGCTCGGCGCAAGCCGTCGGCGGTGAAGTCGATGGGCCGGAATTCGACGCCGCGGAAATCGCTCACGAGGTTGTCGCGGATCATCTGCGGCGGCCCGCCGGCCGTGCCGCTCACGATGTCGGACAACGCGCGACGCTGGGCATCGCTCGCCTTTTCGTCGACGACGCAGCCGAACACCCAGCCGCCATCCGACATGACGCGGCCCGAACGGATGACCAAGGCGAACTTCAACCCGTCGAGGGAAACGTCGCCGTGATGCCCGCGATCGATGCGGTAGACCATCAGGGCGGTGCAGTGCTCGTGCGTCGCCGGCGCCTGCGGATTGGTGAAGATGCAGGGACATAGATAGTCGCAGTTGCAACTCTCCATGTACTCGCCGCTGAGTTCCCAGGTCTTTGGGGCCATGCCTATCACTCCGGGCTGTCGCTGCATTCTACGACAGTCGACCGGCGGATGTCTGCGGTCGAGATCAGATGATGCCGTCGCTTTTGAGCCGTTCCATCTCCTCGGCCGACAGGCCGAGCCGGCCGCGATAGATCTCGTCGTTGTGCTGCCCCAAGTCCGCACCGAGCCATTTCAGCTCGCCGGGCGTCTCCGACAGCTTGGGCAGTACGTTGGGGACCACCACCCTGCCCTCGCGCGGATCGAAGATCTCGACCAGGTTCTGGCGCGCTGCGAACTGCGGGTCCGCGAAGATGTCGGCGATGTTGTTGATCGGCCCGGCCGGCACCTCGTGATGCTGGCAATGCTGCAGCAGCGCGTCGCGATCCATGCTGCCCACGAAGTCGGCGACAATCCCGTTTACC
>JAEZHS010000365.1 GCA_023436825.1 Pseudomonadota bacterium
GGATGACGGGAAAATCGGTCATATGCGATAGCCCTGCCCTCGCGGGGGAGAGGAGCCTGAATCGAACCCGCTCGTTCGCGCCGCAAGTAGGTTCGTGCTAAGGAGACGGCCATGAACGACATGACCCCGCCTGTCGCGGACGGCTTGCCGCTCGAGTTCAACCCGCTCGATCCGGCCTTCATCGCCGACCCGTATCCGTTCTATCGGCGCCTGCGCGAGACGGCGCCGGTTTTCAAGACGCCGCAGGGCTTCTGGCTGATCACACGCTACGAGGACGTGGCTTTCGCCCTGCGCGACAAGCGCTTCGGTAAGGATTTCGTCGCCAATATGACGCGCCGGTACGGCAGCGCCGAGGTCGTGAACGGGGCCGCGATCGCGAGCCTCGCCAGGACCATGCTGGTGCTCGATCCGCCCGACCATACGCGGCTGCGCGGCCTGGTGAACAAGGCCTTCACCGCCCGCCGCGTCGCCGACATGCGTCCGCGCATCAAGGCGATCGTCGATCAGCAGCTCGACCGCGTGGCGGACAGGGGCGAGATGGATGTCATGCGCGATCTCGCGCACCGCCTGCCCGTGATCGTGATCTGCGACATGCTGGGCATTCCGGAGGAGCATCGTGCGCCGTTCCTTGCCGGCAGCAACGTCAATGGCCGCATCCTCGAACCGGTGCCCTTGACCCGCGAGGAGATGGATCAGGCCAATCTCAACAGCCAGATGGGCAACGCCTACTTCCGCCAGC
This sequence comes from Pseudomonadota bacterium, assembly GCA_023436825.1. The sequence continues at coordinate 740 of JAEZHS010000365.1, forward strand.
TCTGCGACCTGCGCCGCCGCGAACCGCAGGACGACCTGACGACGGAATTGGTGCGGGCCGAGGAGGCGGGAGACAAGCTCACGACCGAGGAACTCGAGGCCAATATCGGCCTGCTGTTCGGCGCCGGCCACGAAACCACCACAAACCTGATCGGCAACGGCCTGCTGGCGCTGCACCGCCATCCCGACCAGTGGGAGCGGCTGAAGGCCGATCCATCGCTGATCCCCAATGCCGTAGAGGAACTGCTGCGCTACGACTCCTCGGTGCAGCTCACCGGCCGCGTCACCATCAGCGAGGTCGAGATCGGCGGCGTGACCCTGCCGGCGCGGGAAAGCCTCATTGCGCTCCTTGGGGCGGCCAACCGCGATCCGGCCCAGTATCCCGATCCCGACCGGCTCGATGTCGGCCGAGAGCACATCAGGCCGATGTCGTTCGGCGGCGGCATCCATCATTGCCTGGGCGCCCAGCTTGCCCGCCTCGAAGCCGAGCTGGTCTTCGCCGCCTTGATCGAGCGCATGCCGAACCTCACCTTGCCGGAGAAGGATAGACCGGCGTGGCGGCGCAGCTTCACCCTGCGCGGGCTGAGCAGGCTGCCGGCGGTTTGGCACTAGAGATTGGCATCTGACATGGCAGGACGCTGGCGGGGCGAGGGCGGCCAACATCAGGGCGCGCGCCCCTATCAAGAAGACAGTTGGGCGCTCAGGACGCTGGGCGACGACTCGGTGCTGGCCGTGGTCGCCGACGGCATGGGTGGCCATGCCGGGGGTGCGGTGGCCAGCAAGGTCGCGGTCGAGGCCTTCGTGCACGCGATCGAGCAGGGCGGCGGCCTGGCCGACGGACTTCAGGAGGCCAACGCCGCGGTCGGCAGGACCGCAGCCGGCACGGCCGAGCTTACGGGCATGGGCGCGACCCTGGTAGCGGCGCAGGTGCGCGGCGACGAGGTGCGCTGGATCAGCGTCGGAGATTCGCCCTTCTTCCTGGTGTCGACGGGCCAGATCGAGCGGCTGAACGCCGACCACTCGATGGCGCCGCAGATCGATGCGCTGGTCAAGCGCGGCATGATGACGGCGGACGAGGCCGAGCATCACCCTGGCCGCCATACCCTGCGCGAGGCCGTCATGGGCCAGCCGCTCAGCCTCATAGACAAGGGCAGCCGCAAGCTCGGTCCCGACGTCAAGCTGCTGCTGTGCAGCGACGGCGTGCAGTCGCTCAGCGAGGCGGAAATCGCCGCGAACGCCATCAAGCCGGTCGATGGATTGATCAAGGCCGTGCTGGCGGCCGCCAAGGAACATCAGGACAACGTCACCGTGGTCAAGCTGGAGCGCGTACGATGAGCAAGTCGGTCGTCATCGAGGTCACGCGCGGTCCGGTGGTCGAGAGCCGGCACGAGGGCATCGCAGCGGTCGTCCAGCCTGACGGCACGGTAGTGGCGTCGTGGGGCGATATCGACTCTCTCATCCTGCCGCGCTCGGCCAACAAGCCGATCCAGGCCATGGCGTTCGTCGAAAGCGGCGCGCTGGAGCGCTTCGGTCTCGGCAATGAGCATATTGCGCTGTCCTGCGCCTCGCACAGCGGCGAGAAGCGGCATGTCGAGACGGTGCAGGCGTGGCTCGCAAAGGTGGGCTTGAGCGAGGCCGACCTCGAATGCGGCACCCATGCGCCGCGCCTGCAGGGTACGATCGAGGAACTGGCGCGCGCGGGCAGGATGCCGACGCCGGCCTTCAACAACTGCTCGGGGAAGCATTCGGGCTTTCTCACCACGGCGGTGCAGTACGGCGAGCCGACCAAGGACTACATCAAGTACAATCACCCGGTGCAGCGGCGCCTGCGCGAGGTCATGACCGATCTCTGCGGCACGGACGCCAATGCGTTTCCCTATGGCACCGACGGCTGCGGCATCCCCACCCTGGCAACGCCGCTGAAGAGCCTCGCTCGCGCCATGGCCAACATGGCCGAGCCGTCGCGGCTGTCGAACAAGCATGCCGAGGCGGCCGGCCGTATCCGCACCGCGATGAACGCGGAGCCGTTCATGATGGCGGGCACGGGCCGCTTCTGCACACGCATCAACGCGGCGCTGCCCGGCGTGGCGCAGATCAAGACCGGCGCCGAGGGCGTGTTCTGCGGCATGCTGCCCACGCTCGGGCTCGGCGTGGCGATCAAGATGTGGGACGGCGCCGCCCGCGCCGCCGAAGTCGCGATGGCGACCCTGCTCGATCACCTTGGCGTGCTGCCGGCCGATCAGCGCGAGGAGATCGTCCATCCGCCGGTGAAGAACGTGGTCGGCCTGCTGGTCGGCGAGATGCGCCCTGCCAAGAGCTGGCTGGGATGACGCGGCAGTCGGATGCGAGCGTAACGCTCGACATCCTCGAGATCGGCGCGCGCGGCGACGGCATCGCCGAACATGACGGACAGCGCTACTTCGTGCCGTTCACCCTGCCGGGCGAGACCGTTCTCGCCGAGCCGCGCGACAGGCGCGGTGGTGGCATCGCCGCCGACCTGGTCGAAGTCCTGGCGCCGTCGCGCCATCGCGAGCCACCGCCCTGCGCGCACTTCAAGACATGTGGTGGCTGCGCCCTGCAGCATTGGCGTCGTGACGCCTACACCGCGTGGAAGGTCGAGCTGATCGCCAACGCGCTGGCGCAGCGTGGCGTCGGCGCGCCGCGCTTCGAGCCGCCGCTGGTCGGCGCCTGGGTCTTATAA
>JAEZHS010000407.1 GCA_023436825.1 Pseudomonadota bacterium
CATCGGTGGTTACCAGTTATGCCAGCCGTTGCCCCAACCGCCGTTGTGCCAGCCATTGCCCCAGCCGCCGTTGTGCCAGCCGTTGCCCCAGCCGCCATTGTGCCAACCGAAACCGCCGTTGTGCCAGCCCCAGCCGCCGTTGTGCCAACCGTTGCCCCACCAGGCGAGCTGCTTCTCGGGATCGACCGCCACGAAAGGCTCGCCATCCTGGGCGTATTGCTGCAGTGCGTCCGAAATCGACAGCCGAATCGACTGCAGGCGCTCGGCGACCTCGCCGGGTTTCTTCGGCTGGGTGGCGGCATCGGGCGACGCCGTCGCGGCCGCATCGGCGGAGGCGAGGCTGACCGAAAGGCCGAAGGCGCCTGCCGGCAACAATGCCGCCAATGCTCGAGCTGAACGACGATCCTGGGCCATGCAACCTCCTATGCCGAAGGCGCAAGTTACCCAGACATGCGATCTGCTCGCAAATGAAAAGAGGAAGTCAGTTGGGCAATTGGCTGGTCACACCCGTCAGGAGACGGTCCGAATCGATCCACACGCGGTGGAAGTTCGCGTCGTCCGCCGGCCGCGGGACGGCCGGCTCGACGGCAAAGCCGATCGACCGCAGCAGCTCGATCGCCCGTACCTTGCGCGAATCGACGTAGTTCTCGAGCCGCGGGAACTGGCTCAGCATCTCGCCGAACACCAGCCGCGACAGCGATTCCAGCTCGGTGGGGTTGTTGTCGAAGGTCTCGCAGGCCAGCATCCAGAGATGCCCGACCTCGGGGTCGTCGGACACCGGCGTGACCCCCCACAGGGCGGTCGGCGTGCCGCTGCTGTCGCGGGCCGCCCATACTTGCGCGCTGCAGGCGCAGGTCTGCAACAATCGGTTCATGGGCATACCATCCCTCTCACCGCTCCACTGATCGCGATCTTCGTCGATCACGGCGGCGAGAAAGGCGACATCCACCGAAGTGGCGAGCTGAACTTGGTAGCGCATGATCGTATAGCGTCGTGGGCGGTCGAACGTTCCTCGATGAGGGCGGTGATTTCTAACTGCGGACGAGGCGGAACAATTGCGTCGGCAGCACGTTGGGCGCGCCCGGCCTGAACCACGGCATCTCGTGCAAGTGCGAGGCAGTGACGTAGAGCGAACCGTCGGGCCCCTCGGCCAGGCTGTCGGGCCAGCTGAGCTTGTCACTGGACATCACCGTCTCCGACCGCTCGCCTGTCCACATCCGCACCTCATTGTCCTCGGGCGCGGTGAGATAGAGGATGCCGTCGCGGCTCATCAGCAGGCCGTCGGCAACATGGGTGGCGCCGACCTTCTCGATCTTCCGTGCGGCGTCCTCCGGGTTGTCCGACGTCAGCGCGGCGGTGTCGATGCGATAGAGTGTGCGGCCGGTGAGCGCCTGCCAGTAAAGAGTGCCGCCATCGATCGACAGCGCGATGCCGTCGGCTGCCGCCTGGAAGGGCCGGCCGTCGGGCCGCTTGATCTTCTCGCCCTTGACTGTGACCTCGACGCCCTTTTCCGGCTGTGTGCTGGGATGACCGTCGAGCCGGGCATGCGATGCGCCCGACTCGAGATCGACGACGACGATGGCGCCGCGCGCGCCGGAATCGGTGATGAAGGCCGTGGCGCCACTGGGATGAAAACGCACGTCGTTCAGGTAGCTGCCCTGCAACGCCACGTCTTCGCCAAAATGGATCACCTGGGCGACCTTGTCGGTGGCGAGTTCGATGCGCACCAGCTTCGGTCCGCCGGGAATGACCTTGTCGATGCCCGGCGACGCCGGGTCGAGCACCCAGAGATTGCCGCGATTGTCGGCCACTACGGACTGCACGCACACGAAGTGGTCACGGGGCGACGACGCGGTGCCGCCGGCGTTGCGCCACGAATTCCAGGCGTCGTCGGGGTATGGCTTCAGTGTGCCGTCGCGGGCGACCTCGGCGACGGAGATCGGACTGTCCTCGGTCCAGCGCGGAAAGTTGACGAAAACACGACCCTCCGCCGTTACCGCGACGCCGGTCGCCTGATGATCGAAGTGTGCGACTTCTTCGAGCTGGAAGCTTGGACGCTTCGCAGCCGGTGCCAGCGCCTGCTGGGGGACGCGGGTCTGGGCATGGACCAGGCCGCTCGACAGCACCGCCAAGCCGCCGGCAAGGATGAATCGACGGTGGACCATCGGTCTTCCCCGGGAGGACACTGCAACCCCAACGCCGGGCAGGCCGGCCGGTTGCGGAACCGGAACAGGAGGGAGCGACCGATGACCGAGGTGCAGACCTTTCGCTTCGACGATGACGGCGAGACGCCCAACAATCCGCGCCTGCCGCTGATCGTCTACCGCAATGCCTTTTCGCTCGAGAACGAGAAGGATCCCGCGGTGCCGTTCGAGCGTGCTTTCGCCGCCCACGGTTGGGGCGACGGCTGGCGCAACGGCATCTATCCCTTCCTGCACTTCCACACCCGGACGCACGAAGTCCTGGGCATCGCGCGTGGCCGGGCGACCGTGGAGTTCGGCGGGGCCAAGGGCAGCAGGCTCGGCGTGGAGGCGGGCGACGTCGTCGTGTTGCCGGCGGGCACCGGCCATCGCCGCATCGATGCGAGCGGCGACCTTCTGGTGGTCGGCGCCTATCCGCTGAACGGTTCGCTCGACCAGAAGCGGCCGGGCCAGATCGACCATCGGGAGGCGCTCGACAATGTCGCCAAGGTGCCGCTGCCGGAGATGGACCCGGTGCACGGCAAATCGGGCCCGCTGATGGAGCTGTGGAAGTAGTCCTCATGTTCCTCTCCTCCAAGGGGGCCCACGGGGGAGAGGATTATGAGGTTCAATTGAAGCCGCGATAGACCACGGTCGCGAACATGCCGGCGACCATGTGGTAGAGGTTGTGGCAGTGGTACGCCCACAGGCCGGGATTGTCGGCGTCGAACACGACCTTAACCGTCGTGCGGGGCAGCACCAGCACCACGTCGCGCACCGCGCCCGCAAAGGCCTGGCCGTTGATCTCCGTGACCTGGAACGAATGCCCGTGCAGGTGCATGGGATGAGCCATCATCGTCGTGTTGCGCATCACCAGTTCGACGCGTTCGCCCTTCTCCACGCCGACCGGCACGGCTTCCATGCCGTGCACGGCCATGCCCCAGACATAGCCCGACATGTTGCCCGTGAGATCGACCGGCACCGAACGGTCGATCGGCCGCGACGGCAATGGCTGGGCCGCGCGCAGCTTCATCTCGTCCATCAGGCCGAGCGCGGGAGCGGCCGTCTCTGCCGTCTCGGAAATCCTGGCGACCGTAGCGCCACGCGGACGCAGCACGACGCCCGTCTGCTTGGTGAGGCCTTCGCCGCGCGCCAGCACGGGCAGGGCCGATCCATCGGCGGGCAGGCGCACCACGATGTCGACGCGCTGGGCGATGGCCAGCGGGAACTGGCGCACCTTCAGCGGCACCACCGGATTGCCGTCGACGGTCAGCACCGTGCCTTCGACATTGCCGAGCTCGATCATGAAGTTGGTCGAGGCGGCCGCATTGATGATGCGCAGCCGGACCTCCGCACCTTTCTCGACATCGAACACCTGCGGGTCGGCAAGCGTGCGATCGTTGGCCAGGAAGGCGTCGTAGGTCACGTCGTTCAGGTCCATGCCGCCGCCGGACGGCATGTTCATGCCGCCGCGCGACATGCTCGACGTGCCGCTCACCGCCATGTTGCCCATTGCTGTCATCGGCTTTGGCTTGCGCAGCTCCTCGAAGATCAGGCTGGGCTTCCTCCAGGAGAAGTCCTCGAGCAGCATCACCACTTCCTGCAGGCCGCTACGGATGGCGCTCCGCTCGCGCACGATCAGTGGTGCGGCCAGCAGGTTCTGCTCCTGCAGGCCGAAGTGCGAATGCATCCAGCGGGTGCCCGCGGGCTGGGCCGGGAAGCTGTACTCGGCGAATTTGCCGGGCGCGATCGGCGGCCCGGAGATGTAGGGCACGCCGTCCTGCCGCCACGGCGGGTTGAGCCCGTGCCAGTGCACGCCCGACAGCACGTCGAGCCCGTTCTCCAGCCGCACGTCGAAGGTGTCGCCCTCGCTCAGGGCGATGCCCCACGCGCCGGAAGGTTGGAAGGCGCCGTAGCGCGTCGCCGGCTTGCCGTTGACCTCGATCACCCGGCTGGTCAGCCGCAGGGTCTTGCGGCCGGCCCCCTGGGTGTGGCTTCGCGTCGAGGGCAGACCGACGGCGAGGCCGGCGGTCGCGGCAAGCAGGCTACGACGCGACAGATGCATGGGTAGTCTCCGGGAGCGCCCGTCAGGCGCGTAGTATACCTCACGCTGGGCCGGCTTTGTTGCACATCGGCAGGCACGCGGACATGCTCGGCGTGGAGGTCAAAGCCATGAAAATGGGCATCATAGGCGTCGGCTCCGTCGGTTCGGCGATCGCCATGGCGGCGGCATCGCGGGCCCGCGTGCGCGAGGTCGTTCTGGTCGACCGCAATCGCGCCCGCGCCAAGGCGGTGGCGACCGACATGCACTACGGCGAGGCGCTGTCGCCCCTCGTCACCATCCGCGACGGCGACTATGCCGACCTGTCCGACGCCGGCGTTGTCATCATCACCGCCGGCATCAACGAAAAGGCGGGCGGCGCCACCGACCGCAGCGATCCGGCCGGCCGCCTGCGGCTGCTCGATGCCAACGTCAAGGTGTTCGAGGACATCGTGCCGAAGCTCGTGAAGGCGGCACCCGAAACGGTGATCGTGGTCGCCACCGATCCGCCGGAGCCGCTGGCCGACGTGGCGCGCCAGCTTGCCGGCCACGATCGCATCGTCGACGCCGGCACCTATCTCGACAGCCTGCGCTTTCGCCTGCATGTCGGCGAGCGGCTGGGCCTCGGGCCGAACAGCGTCGAGGCCAACGTCGTCGGCGAGCACGGCACGTCGAGCGTGTTCCTGTGGTCGTCGGCGCGCATCGGCGGCATGCCGGTGCGCGAGATGCTGGCCCACCGCAAGATCGAGTTCGACACATTTAGCAAGGCCGTCGAGCAGGACGTCCGGTTCGCCAACATCACCATCATCGAAGGCATCGGCGCCAGCCAGTACGGCATCGGCATGGTGTGCGCGCGCACTGCCGAGGCGATCCTGGGTGACGAGCGCGCGGTCTTCCCGGTCGGCTCCTACAATCCGCGCTTCGGCACCACGGTGTCGCTGCCGAGCAGCGTCGGCGGCCAGGGCGTGATCGAGGTCCTGGAGCCGGAGATGTCCGACGACGAGCGGCCGGGTCTCGAGCGCAGCGCCGCTCGCCTGAAGGAGTCGGTGGCGAAGTATCTGTAGGCTGGAGCATTCCTCCCCCAGCTCCGCTGAAGAGGAAGTGCTTTAGTTCGCCATGTTGAACAGCTTCGCCGCCGTGCCGCCCAGCACCGCGACCTTCTGGTCGTCGCTGAGCGCATCGCAGGCGAAGATGTGGTCCACGGGCTTGAGCTGCCAGGGATAGGGATAGTCGCTGCCCAGCACGATCTGGCTGGCGCCGACCTGGGCCGCGAGGTGGCGGATGGCTTCCGGCGAGAAGATCAGCGAATCGAAGTAGAGCTGGTTCAGGTACTCCGTCGGCTTCTTCTTCAGCTTGACGTCGGCCTTGCAGCCGGCCGGGCCGACCATGCAGGCACGGTCGGAGCGGTCGGCATAGGAGGGCAGGTAGCCACCGCCATGGGCGGCGATGACCTTGAGGCCGGGGAACTTGTCGAGCGTGCCCTCGAAGATCAGGTGCGACAGCGCGATCGTGGTCTCCAGCGGATTGCCGATGGTGTTGCCGAGCCAGCCATTGCCGGCCAGCCGCTTGGAAATCTCCGGCACCCCCTGCGGATGGATGAACAGCGGCACGCCGAGCTCCTCGGCCTTGGCCCACACCGGATGGAATTTAGGGATCGGAGAATTCCGCGCTGCCGACCGCGCCGCCGATAGCAGCACCCTTCAGCCCCTGCTTCTTGACCGCGGTCTCGAGCTCCTGCACGGCGAGGTCGGGTGCCTGCAGGGTGAGCGAGGCGAAGGCGGCGAAGCGGTCGGGCTTGGAGGCGCAGAGTTCGGCCAGCTTCTCGTTCTGCAGCTTGACGATCTGGCCGGCGAGCTCGCGGTCACGGCCGTACCAGAAGGGGTTGATCGACAGCACCTCCATGTCGACGGCCTGTCCGTCCATCGCCTTCAGCCGCTTGTCGATCTCGACGAACGCTTCGGCCGCGCCGTTGACCGGCGGCAGCTGCACCGCGGCGGCGTCGGCGCCGAGCAATGCGCCGGCCTCGCGGAAGTGGCAATGCGCGTGCACGTCGATCGTCTTGACCTTCCTGCCGTTGACGACCACGGGCAGGGTGCGCGACGTGCCTTGCGCATGCGCGCGTTCGAGCAGGCCGCAGCTGCAGAAGACGATTCCGGTCGCGGCGGCGGTGCCGCCCTTGAGGAAGTTTCGGCGCGTGGTCATGGGGCGTCCCTCCGAGGTTTTTCCTCCCCTTGCGCAGCAA
>JAEZHS010000450.1 GCA_023436825.1 Pseudomonadota bacterium
CCTCAGGGTGAGGTGGTCCTGTAGAATGCTCCGCCCCGGCTCCAGAAACCTCATCACCGACGTCGACGGCATCCTGGTCGGCAACCACCAGGACCTGCGCCTGCGCTCGGGCGTCAGTGTGGTTCTGTGCGAACAGCCGTCGGTGGCGTCGGTCGACGTGCGTGGCGGCGCTCCGGGCACGCGCGAGACCGACCTGCTCGATCCGAGCTGCCGCGTCGATCGCATCGACGCGATCTGTCTCAGTGGCGGCTCGGCGTATGGTCTGTCCTCGACCGACGGCGTCATGCGCTGGCTGCGCGAGCATGGCCGCGGCGTGGCGATCGCCGACGTCGTCGTGCCGATCGTCCCCACCGCCATCCTGTTCGACCTTCTGAACGGCGGCGACAAGGCGTGGGAGTGGCCGCCCTATCGCGAGATGGCATACGAGGCGACAGGCAAGGCGAGCCGCGACTTCGCGCTGGGCAATATCGGCGCCGGGCTCGGCGCCAAGGCGGGCAATCTCAAGGGCGGGTTGGGCAGCGCCTCGGCGGTCGACCGCACGACCGGCCTGCAAGTTGGTGCGCTGGTCGCCGTGAACGCGCGCGGCTACACGACCATGGGCGACATGCCTCAGTTCTGGGCCTGGCCGTTGGAGCAGGACAAGGAATTCGGCGGCCTGCCGCCGCCATCACGCGGCCTGTCGCTCGCCGTGAGCCATGACCGTGCCGACCTCACGCATGATCCTGCCGATCTCGCGCGCTCCGATCCGCGCGCCAACACCACCATCGCCGTGATCGCCACCAACGCCCGCCTCGACAAGGCCTCGGCCAATCGCCTGGCGGTGATGGCGCAGGACGGGCTGGCGCGCTCGATCCGTCCGGTGCACACGCCGCAGGACGGCGACACGGTCTTCGTCGTGGCGACCGGCGCGCACGACCTGTTCGTCGATCACCTGACCTTGGGCGAACTCGGCACGCTGGCCGCGGATTGCCTGGCCCGCGCCGTGGCACGCGGCGTCTACCATGCCGCGACACTGGGCGCCGCCCGTAGCTGGCGGGACGTGTTCGGCCGCTGATAAGCTCGATCGACTTCTGAGGAGGGTTTCCGTGGAATCACTTTCCCGCCGTCATCTGTTCGGCACCGCTGGTACGCTGATGGGCGCGCTGGCGACCTTGTCGGTCCTAGGCAACCCGAGCCGGGCGCAGGGGCCGAACAAGGACCGCCTGGTGATCGGCATGTCGCTCGAGCCGCCCGTGCTCGACCCGACCAAGAACGCCGCTGCTGCCATCCGCGAGGTCACCACGCCCACGATCTTCGAGGCGCTGGGCCGTATCGACCGCACCGGCGCCGTCGGTCCGGGCCTGGCCGAGAGCTGGAACGTGTCCGAGGACGGCAAGGAGTATGTCTTCAAGATCCGGCAGGGCGTGAAGTTCCATGACGGCGAGCCGCTCGATGCCTCGGTGGTGAAGTTCTCGCTCGACCGTCTGTTCGCGCCCGATTCCACCAACCCGGCCAAGTCGCTCTACACCGACATCGAGAAGGTCGAGGTGGGCGATCCCTCGACCGTGAAGGTGACGCTGAAGTCGCCCAACTCCTTTCTGCTCTACAGCCTGTCGCTGGGCGATGCCGGCATCATGCATCCGAAGTCGGCGGCGACCAACGACAAGAACCCGATCGGCACCGGGCCGTTCATGTTCAAGGAGCGCAAGGAGGGCGATTCGATCACCCTGGTGAAGTCGCCGACCTATCGCGATCCCGGCTCGATCAAGCTCAACACCGTGATCTTCAGGATCGTAAAGGACCCATCGGCGCAGGTGAGCGCGCTGCTGGCGGGCGATGTCGATGCCTTTCCGGGTTTCCAGGCACCCGAGCTGGTCGAGCGCCTGAAGAAGGATCCGCGCTTCGTCGTCATCGTCGGCACGACCGAGGGCGAGGTCATCCTGGCGACCAACAACGGCAAGAAGCCGTTCGACAATCCCAAGGTGCGCCAGGCGATCGCCCACGCCATCAACCGCGACGAGATCATCTCGGCCGAATCGGGCTTCGGCGTGCCGATCGGCAGCCACTTCGCGCCCCACAACAAGGCCTACATCGATCTCACCAGGACCTATCCGTTCGACATCGCCAAGGCCAAGGCGCTGCTCGCCGAGGCGGGCTATCCCAACGGCTTCGAGGCCAGCCTGAAGCTGCCGCCCGTCGGTTACGCCCAACGCGCCGGCGAAGTCATCGCCAACCAGCTCGGCAAGATCGGCATCAAGCTCACGATCACCCAGCTGCAGTGGCCGCAGTGGCTCTCCGAGGTGTTCAAGGAGCGCAACTACGATCTCACCATCGTCGCCCACACCGAGGCCAACGACCTCGATCGCTATGCCCGCGACGGCTACTACTGGAACTACGATTCGCCGGAGTTCAAGGCCAAGTGGCGCGAGGTCGTGGCCGCCACCGACTTCGCCAAGCGCGACCAGCTTCTCAAGGAAGCGCAGCAGATCGTCGCCCGCGATGCCGTGAACGGCTTCCTCTTCCAGCTCGCCAAGATCGGCGTCTGGAAGAAGGACCTCGTCGGCCTGTGGGAGAACTCGCCGACGCCGCAGCTCGATCTGACAGGCGTGTACTGGAAGTGATGTATGCCTTCCTCCCCAGCGAAGCTGGGGAGGTGTCCGCGCCGCGGACGGAGGGGTCATGAAGCCCATCACCCCTCCGTCGCCGTGTGACGACGCCACCTCCCCAGCTTCGCTGGGGAGGAAAGTCTGGTCTGATGCTTGAATTCCTCTCCCGCCGCCTTGCCGCCGCGCTGGTGACGCTTGCCCTGGCGACCGTCGTCGTCTTCGCCGTCGTCGAAGTCCTGCCCGGCGATCCGGCGCTGGTC
>JAEZHS010000596.1 GCA_023436825.1 Pseudomonadota bacterium
TCGCCGCCTTCCATGACCGCGACGCACGAATTGGTCGTACCGAGGTCGATACCAATGACTTTTGCCATGACTGCTCTCTCTTCCCTTGGCAGGTCGTCTCGGCCCCTAAGGCACCCAGCCGACCCCCGAATGTGTTACCTGCCGGAAAAACCGGGTCAGGACAGGGGCTATATAGGTCCTATCGGCGTGGCTGCAATGACTTGACGGGCCGAAAAGTGACGAATCCGACGCATTCCGTGGCCTTTCGGGCCGCGGCCACCGATTAGTTCTCGTTGCTGGCCGGCCGCACCGCCGGGCCGCCCTTGGACACCCCCACCATGGCCGCCCGCAACAGGCGGCCGGCGATCAGGTAGCCCGGGATCAGCTCCTGGACGACCGTGCCGGAGGGAACCGACGGGTCCTCGACCTCCATCATCGCCTGATGGAATTCGGCATTGAACGGCTTGCCCAGCGCCTCGATGCGGGTGACGCCATGACGCTCCAGCACCGACTGCAATTCGCGTTCGGTGGCCTGCACGCCCACGATCACGTTCTTCAGCGCCGGGTCGACCGCGCCGGCATCGCCGGGCAACACCGACAGGGCGCGGCCGAGATTGTCGGCGACCGACAGTACGTCCTTGGCAAAGCGCTCGATGCCGAACTTGCGCTCGCGCTCGACATCCTGCTGGGCGCGGCGGCGCACGTTCTGTGCCTCCGCGAGCGCGCGCAGGAGCTTGTCCTGCAGATCGGCCTTCTCGGCCTGAAGCTGCTGCAGCTCGCCTGCCGCCTCCGGCTTGGCAGGAATGTCGACCGCGTCGTCCGGCTCGACCGGCATCTCAGCCGGGGCGCCGCCCGCGGTTGGATCGCTGGCCATACGTTATCCCTATAACAAGTGGTTTCTTTAAGCGGGCCTTCACTTAGGGATGACCGCGTCCGCGGTCAACCACGTCATTTGCGCGCGGGGTTGCAACCGCGTCACACCGCCTCCAGCGGCGCGTGCAACCTGGTGCCGCGCACGATGATGCCGCCGCGATCGCCGATCGTGACTGAACCGTAGCGCTGGGCGAACACCTCGGGCAGCGGCCGTGCGTCCGACGCCGCCAGCCACAAGCGCAGCAGGTGACGGCGCCGTTCCGGCTCAGGCCAGTCCACGAAGCCGGTGCGGTCGTGCAGCATGGTGTGGTTGTGCACGAGCTGCACGTCGCCCGGCTTGAACTCCATGAACAGGTTGAGCTTGGGATCGTTGGCCAGCGAATCGAACAGGTCGAGCGCTTCGACATGGGCTGCCGTGAGGCGCGGTGCGTCTTCGAAGCGCTGGGCCGAATCGATGTACTGCCGCTGATAGATCGCCGTCAGGAAACCTTTGTGCCAGTTGAAGACCGGGATCTCGAAGTACGGTTTCTGGCCGACCGGCACTTCGCCCCGGCGGTCGGTGGCGAGTGGCTGGAACAGGATCTCGAGCAGATCGGGCCGGCGGCGGCGCATCTCATTGAAGATGGTGGTCGAGCTCACCAGAGCGGACAGGCCGCCCGACTGCGCCGTCTTGAGGCACAGCAGTCCGACGATGTCACAGGAATCGGTGTGATAAGTCTGACGCTCGTTGGTCTGGTAGATACGCACGTTGGGATCGTGCACGTCGAGCCCGAGATCCTGCACGTGGCCCAGCACATGGCCCTTGCCGTTCTGCGAGCGCGCGCTGCCGAGATGGGCGCCCAGGCCGAAGAAAGCCGTCGCCGATTCGCGCATCGACCAGCGCTCGACCGGCAGGCCACGCAGCAACAGGAAGCCGCGGCCGTTCAGCACCTCGTCGCGCACCCGCGCCTTGAGCCTGGGGCCGAGCGTCGGCAACGGAAAGTCCGTCGGCGTTATCGCCGCGATGTCGGCGTCACGCCGCGCCAGCGACGTCGCCGCACTCTCGACCTCGGTGACCTCCGCGGCGCTGAGGGGCATCAGCCAGTCGTCGCGCCTGGCCATCTCGGGGCCGTACCAGGCCGCCGCTCCGGTCTGCTCCGGCGGAAGCTCGAACGTCATGCGTCGGGTTTCCTTGTTCACGTTTCCCAGGGAAAGCGCGGCGCAAACAGGTCGACGTCGCTGCTCGCCAGCCGCGAGCTCTCGGTGGCGTTGACCAGCGCTGCGCGGATGCCCGGTTCGAGCGCGCTGTGGCCGGCGTCGGGCACGACGACATAGCGCGCCTCGGGCCAGGCGCGCGCCAGCCCGTCGGCGGTGACCGGCGGGCAGACGATGTCGTAGCGACCCTGCACGATGGTGCAGGGCAGATGGCGAATGCGGTCGAGAGTCGACCATGGCCAGCCTTCGGGCACGAACGTGCCGTGGGCGAAGTAGTGCGCCTCGATGCGCGACAGGGCGAGCGCGAAGCCGCCATGGTCGGATTCGAAAGGCGCGCGCGCGGTGGGATAGAGCGTCGAGCAGGCCGCCTCGTAGCGGCTCCAGGCGCGCGCCGCGGGGCGATGGTTGTCGGGATTGCGGTCGGTCAGGCGGCGGTAATAGTTCCCAAGAAGGTCGGCGCGCTCGGCCGGCGGCAGGTGTTCGGCGAAGTCGCGCCACGCCTCAGGGAAGATCGCGCGCATGCCGTGGAGGAACCACTCGATCTCCGAGCGCGCGCCGAGGAAGATGCCGCGCAGGATGAAGCCGGTGACGCGCTCGGGATGTTTCAGGCCGTAGGCCAATGCCAGCGTGCTGCCCCACGAGCCGCCGAACAGCAGCCACTGCTGGATGCCGAGATGGGTCCTGAGCTTCTCCATGTCGGCCACGAGATGGCTGGTGGTGTTGTCGTGCAGTTCGCCGAGCGGCATGGAGCGGCCGCAGCCGCGCTGGTCGAAGATCACGATGCGGTAGAATTGTGGGTCGAAGAAGCGGCGATGTACGGGCGCCGAGCCGGCGCCCGGCCCGCCGTGCAGGAACAGGACCGGCACGCCGTCCGGATTGCCGCTCTGTTCCCAATAGATTGTGTGTCGCCCGTCGACCGCCAGCATGCCGCTGGCATAGGGCGAGATTTCCGGGAACAGATCGGAGCGAAGCGGGGTTTCTGAACGCGGCATGTGACTTCAGTCCGAATCACTGCCACAGCCGCGCCTTTTGTTCCAGCCTCACCACGCGCATTGCGACGGCCATGGCCAGAGCACAATCTGCCCGGCTGGAATCAGCTGGGCGGATCGTGCCCCGTGAAACAATCATCTCCCGTGCGCGCGAATCCGACCAGATCGAACCGCGTGCGGTTCAATCTGGTCGGATTCCGCTCTACCGTCTAAGGTCGCGGCGGGGAGCAGGAGGGTCAGTGGTTTTCCGCCGGTTACTCGTACTTCTCGCACTCCTCGCCAGTGTCGCTGCCTGCGCGCTTCCCAGCGATTCGTCGCAGACGGCCAGTTCGTCGCGCCCTGGTATCCCGACCCTGCCGCGCGAGCTCGAACGCGACGTCGGGTCGGCCTATCCGGATGCAGCGCTGCAGGCCTATGTCGATCGCGTCGGCCAGAAGGTCGTCAGCCAGTCCAGCGTCTCCGGCACTTATCGCTTCGTCGTGCTCGACCAGCCGCTGGCCAATGCGCATGCAGCAGGCGGCTATGTCATGGTGACGCGCGGGCTGCTCGCTCTGCTCGATGACGAGGCCGAGCTGGCAGCCGCCCTCAGCCACGAGGTCGGCCACGTCGTGCAGCGCCATGCCTTCCAGCGGGCGCGGCAGAGGCAGAGCGTGCTCGACGCCGCCGTCGAGGCTGCCACATCGACCGGATCGATCACGGTCGGACGCTCGGTAGCGCGCGACGGGCTGCTGGCCTTGCGTCGCTATTCGCGCGAACAGGAACTGGAGGCCGACAAGATCGGCGTCGCCATGCTGGTGAAGGCGGGCTATCGCGGCAGCGCCATGGCGAGCCTCATCGACAAGCTGCGCCGGCAGGGGCAGCTCGAACTGCAGCTGATGGGCGAGGCGCCCGATTCGATCGACCGACGCAGCTCGACGTCGACCCATCCCGCGCCGGTCGAGCGGCGCATCGCCCTGCAGGGCGTCGGCGACGCCACGGCGCCCGGCGAGTCCAACCGGGCGGCGTTTCTCGCGGCCATCAACGGCATGTCGGTCGACGATCCGCCGCAAGAAGGTTTCGTGCGCGGCAACCGCTTTCTCCATCCGGTGCTGCGGCTAGCCTTCGCGGCGCCGGGCGACTTCCGCCTGTTCAACGATACCGACGGCGTCCTGGGCGTCGGCCGCGACCGGTCGCTGCTCTTCTTCGCCTGCACCGACGCGCCCCAGGACGGCCTCGCCGACTGGATGCGCAATCGCTTGAAGCCCACGCCGACCGACATTCAGACCACCGAAATCGGCGGCGCCGAGGCCGCGATCGGGGCGCGGCCGCGCGGCTCCGACACGGGGTTGGGCCAGGCGCGCTATGTCCTCATCCGGCACGGCGATCGCGTCTGCTTCTTCAATCTCCTGAGCGACGGGGCCGACCGCGACCAGCGCATCGAGGTTCTGATCAACGCCGCGCGCACTTTCCGCAGCCTGTCCGAGGCCGAAGCGGCGGCCTTGCGGCCATACCGGCTGCGCGTCGTGCCGACGGCCGGCACCAGCGCGGCACAGCTTGCCCAGCGCCTGCCCTACACCGACTACAAGATGGAACGGCTGCTGCTGCTGAACAGCGTCGACAGTGGCGCCGAGCTGATGCGGCTGCCGGAGGTCAAGACCATCGAGCCTTAAGTCTTCGTCTTCCGGACGCGCGCGGTCCGGAAGAGTCATGACTCGAACCTCTCGAGCAGCGTGCCGCTGCCATCGAGCGCCACCAGCGCCGGCGCCTGGCGCGTCACGGTCAGCACCCGGCCGTCGTCTCCCGATTCACCGGACCCTGTACCGCGGACCAGCCGCGTCAATCCTGTCCAGCCGGCATCGGCGCCGCGCGCCAGGGCAGTGGCGAGCGCGCCGTCGCTCTGGCTGTTCCACCAGAAGGCGTCGGCCTGGTCGTCGATTGGCCGCGTCGCGTCGACGCCCGCCGCCGACAGCAGCACCACGCCATTGGCGCTGAGCGCGGCGCGGGTCAGGGAATTCAGGAGCTCGGCATGGCCGGGGCGCGCCATCTGCGCCCGGCGCAGGCCGACGGTCCAGCGCGCGATCGCGGTCGCGCCGCCACGGCAGGCGATGCGGCCGTCCTCGACGTTGCCGCCATAGGCGGCCACCGTCGCGGCGAGGCCGCGTGCCAGCATCCAGTCGAGCACTGAAAGCGGCGACATGGCGAACTGCAGGCTGAGCAGCTTGTGCCACATCTCCTCCTGGGCGCCTCGCAGGAAGAAGACATCGCAGGCAAGATTGGCCGCCATCAGCCGGCGGCGCAGCAACAGCATCAGATCCAGCGTTCGGCCAGGGTCGCCGTCGCCGCCCAGCATGTTGCCCAGCACCACCAGCTTGTCGCCGCGCTGCCAGCGCTGCAGCAGCGTGCCGGCCAGAGCCTCGAGCGCCCGGTCGTTGCCCTGCTGGGCGCCAAGCGCCCAGATGCGGCCGCCGTCGCCGAGGCGGGCGATGGTGGCACCAGTCATTCGCGGTTCATGAAAAAGGCGGCGCGACGTTTCCGTCGGCCGCCTTTCATCTCATTTTCTACCGGGTCCGCCGTTTAGGCGACCTTCTGCAGAACGCTGTTCAGCTTCTGCGTGGCAACGTCCTTGTCGATGCGCTCGACCGCCGCCAGTTCGCGCGCCAGCCGATCGAGGGCGGCCTCGTAGATCTGCCGCTCGCTGTACGACTGGTCGGGCTGGCCGGCATTGCGATGCAGGTCGCGCACGACTTCGGCGATCGACACCGGATCGCCGGAATTGATCTTGGCTTCGTATTCCTGTGCCCGGCGGTTCCACATGGCGCGGCTGACGCGGCTGCGGCCCTTCAGGGTCACCAGCGCGTTCTCCATGATCTTCCGCGAGCTGAGCTTGCGCAGGCCGGAAATCTTGGCCTTGGCCACCGGCACGCGCAGCATCATGCGCTCTTGCTCGAACGAGATGACGAACAGGTCGAGCTTGTGCCCGGCGATCTCCTTCGCCTCGATATCGATCACGCGACCGACACCGTGCGTCGGATAGACCACGAAATCGCCCTTCTCGAAGGCAAACTCCTTCGCCTTTGCCGCAATCTTCTTCGGCTTGGCCATGTCTTCAGATCCCTTCACGTCCACGTCCTACCCCGCGCTGAAGCGATACCGCGACCCCGCCGCTCACGCCCCCTTGCGTGTCGGCTCGATGCCGGGTATCCGTGAGTTGTTTTCGGATACCTAACAGGACACCGAGCCAGCGGCAGTCCGACCTGGGACCGCTTCTGACGGACCCTTATATCAGAGATTCACGTCAGAGTCGCGGCCGATGTTGCATTTCGGCAACGGTCTGCCCATGCAACAGTTGCATGACTGTTGCAAAAGATGCGTCCAAGACGCGAAAAGTGGCGGTTTCTAACGCGCGGCAGGCTTGTCCGAGAAATACTTTTCGAACTTGTCTTTTTCGTCCTTGAAATCGTCCGCGTCAGCCGGCGCCTCGCCCTTGCGGGTGATGTTGGGCCATGTGGTCGACAGGCCGCGATTGAGTTCCAGCCACTTCTCCAGCCCCTTCTCGGTGTCGGGCAGGATGGCGTTGGGCGGGCACTCGGGCTCGCAGACACCGCAGTCGATGCATTCGTCCGGATTGATGACCAGCATGTTCTCGCCCTCGTAGAAGCAATCCACGGGGCAGACTTCGACGCAGTCCATGTACTTGCACTTGATGCAAGCCTCGGTCACGACATAGG
>JAEZHS010000610.1 GCA_023436825.1 Pseudomonadota bacterium
CCGACGGTGGTGCCCCAGTGCACGGTGAGCCCGACATCGCCGAGCCGCCGCGCCATGTGGCTGTAGTTGGTATTGATGGTCTTGCCGGAGAGGATCTCGTCGCCGGTGCACAGGATTTCGACACGCATGCCGGAAGAGTAGCGCAAATTTTCCGGGATCGCCCGCGCCAACACGACCTCACCCCGAGGAGCGGCCGCAGGACGCGTCTTCTCAGGGTGGGGGGGTGATGTCGACACGACACGACAGCCGTTGCCGGGCTTCCCCGTGCCCGGTTAGGGTCTCGACAACCCGAGGGGAGGAATCTCGATGACGACGCTTTCATCCGATCTGCGTGAGGCATTGGCGAAGGTCGGCACGTCGACGCTGACCGGCGTGCTGAACCGCCGTGGCCTCAGGAGCATGACGCTGTTCGACGTCTGGCCGCTCAGGCCCGAGCAGCCGCGCCTGGTCGGCATCGCCTTCACCATGCGGTTCATCCCCTCGCGCGAGGACATGGATGGTCCCAACTCCAGGAACCGCTCGACGATTCAGCCGCAGGCGATGGAGGAATGCCCGCCCGGCCATGTGCTGATGATCGACTCGCGCGGCGATTCGCGGGCCGCTTCGGCGGGCGACCTCTATGTCGGCCGGTTGAAGGCCAGGGGCGCGGCGGGCATCGTCACCGACGGCGGCTTTCGCGATACCAACGGCGTGTTCAAGACCGGCCTGCCGGCCTACCACCGCCGGCCGTCCTCGCCGCCGAGCCCGATCGCCCATCGGCCGATCGACCTGCAATTGCCGATCGCCTGCGGCGGCGTCGCCGTCTATCCGGGCGACATCGTGGTCGGCGATCGCGATGCCGTGCTGGTGATCCCGCCCGATATCGTCGAGGCGGTGGCCCAGGAGGCGCTCGACACCTACCACTACGAGGAGTTCGCCGAAGCCGAGGTGGCGCGCGGCCGCTCCCTCAAGGGCCTGTTCCCGGTCGCCGGCGACGAAGCCAAGCGCGACTACGAGGCGTGGAAGAAGAAAAAGGCGTAGACCTTCCTCCCCAACGAAGTTGGGGAGGTGTCCGCGAAGCGGACGGAGGGGTCATGAGCACCAGTCAAGTTGCTCATGACCCCTCCGCCCGCTACGCGGGCACCTCCCCATCGCGGAGCCCGCGATGGGGAGGAAGCGCTCTGTCACGCCAGCTTCGTCCTGATCTCCAGCCCGCCCTTCAGGGTCAGCGTCACCGGCGTGCGCTCGGCGATGTCGGCCATGCGCTTCTTCTGCTCGGCATCGACGCCGCCCTCGATGGTGAGCACGCGATCGATGTGCTGCTTGTCGCCCTCGCGCACGAAGTGGACGTCGGCATGCACGGCTGTCACCGGCCACTGCTTGCGTTCGGCGTACATGCGCAAGGTGATCGCCGTGCACGCCGCCAGCGCCGAGGTCAGGAGCTCGTAGGGGCCGGGCCCGACATCCTTGCCGCCCAGCGCCGGCGCCTCGTCGGCGGTGAGCCGATGATGGCCGGTGACGATGGCGGTCTGGTAGTTGGTCGTGCCGATGCTTGCCTTGGCGTGCGCCATTGTGATCCTCCGTTAACGATACATCCGCATCCACTTGCGATCGATGTGGTCCTTCCACCACCACACCCATCGCCCTTCGATCGCCCAGTCGCCTCGCGTGGCGATGGCGCGGCCATCGCCGGTGCCGAGGATCGAGAGATGGCGACGTTGCGGCACGAACGGCTGCGGCCGCGCGCCGCCGAGCACGCGCCGCAGATTGTCGGCGAGCGGCGGGCCCTGGCGCACCGCGAACACGCCCGCCTTTGGGCGGCGGTGGGCGAGCACGGTGGCGCAGTCGCCGGCGGCGAAGATCCTCTCATCGCCGGTCGAGGCGAGGGTGGCGTCGACCGCCAGGAAGCCGCGCTCGTCGAGCGGCAGGCCGGTGTCCGCGAACCATGGCGCGGCGCTCGCCTCGGTGACGACGAACACCGCGTCGGCCCGGTGCCATTGGCCGTCGGCGAGCTGGACCGAGCCACGCTCGATGCGCTCGGCGCCGGCCTGCTCGAGCAGCCGGATGCCGCGTCGCCGGAAGACCGTGCGCAGCCGGCGACGCGCCGCCGCGGCGTGGCCCGCCAGGATCTCGTCCTTGGTGGCGAGCGTGACCTGCGGCTCGGCCGCCTTGGCGACCTCGCGCAGCCGATGGTCGATCGCGAGCGCCAGCTCGACGCCGCCCGCGCCACCGCCGATCACCATGACGTTTAGCGGCCCCAGCCAGGCCTTCATGTCCTGGCTGAACTCGAGCCAGCGCCGGCCGAGCTCGGCGATCGGCTTGACCGGGATCGCCCATTGCGCCGCACCGGCGATGCCCCCGACGTTGGGCGCCGAGCCGACGTCGATCGACAGCAGGTCGTAGGCGATCGCGGGCTGGTCCTTCAGCAGCACCCGGCGCCCGGTGCGGTCGATGCCGATCGCCTCGGCATGGACCAGCCGCGCGCCCGATCGCGCGCAAAGCCGGGCCAGGTCGATGTGGCATTCCTCAAAGCTGTAACGGCCGGCGACGAAGCCCGGGATCATGCCGGAGTAGGGCGTCAGGACATCGCGGCCGACCAGCGTCACCTCCGCGTCCGGCGGTCTGTCGCCGAACTGGTTCAGGACGTGGACGTGGGCATGGCCGCCGCCGATCAGCACCAGATGTCGCATCTCCGACCGGTATATCCGACGATCTCTGGTACTGGCACTGGTACTGACACTGGCACTGGCACATCGAGGAAAAATATTGTATATCAATCCTTTAATTTAAATTCTTGCAGTTATTTCGGAGCGACTGATGGCCGTCATTTCCGGCCCCTCCATTGCCCTGGAGCACCCTCGGGCGTTCGGCGTGCCGCGCTCGGCCTGGGTCGTGTCCTGGCCGCTGTTGCTAGGCCTTGCGGTATTCCTGTTCCTGAACAATCCGTCCGGCCTGCCGCTGCTCAGCGACCCCGACACGCATTGGCACATTACGGTCGGCAGCTGGATCCTGGCGCACGGCACCGTGCCGGCGGTCGACGGCTATTCCTTCACCTTCGCCGGCCAGTCCTGGATCGCCAAGGAGTGGCTGTCGCAGGTCCTGCTGGCGGCGGCCTACGGCGTCGGCGGCTGGGGCGGCGTCTCGGCGTTGGCCGCCGCCGCGATCGGCTGGACCTTCGCCCTGCTGCTCCGCCTGCTGATGCGCGACCTGCGGCCTTTGCCGGCGCTGCTGTTCACCGCGACGGCCATCATCATGACCGCGCCGCACCTCCTGGCGCGTCCGCATGTGCTCGCCTTCCCGCTGATCTTGCTGTGGGTGGCGGGCCTGGTGCGCGCCGTCGAGGAGCGCCGTGCGCCCGACTGGTGGCTGCTCGGGATCATGCTGCTGTGGGCCAACATGCATGGCGGCTTCACGCTGGGGCTGATGCTGGCCGGTGCGGTGGCGCTCGACGCCCTGGTCGGTGCGCGCGATGCCGCCGAGCGGCGGGCGCTGTTCATTGCCTGGGCCAAGTTCGGCATCGCGGCGCTGCTGGTCGCCTGCATCACGCCCTACGGACCCGAATCGATCCTGGTGACGTCGCGCATCTTCAGCCTCGGCGATTCGCTCGCCATGATCGCCGAATGGCGCGCGCCCGATTTCCAGAAGCAGCCGTTGCAGGAGCTGGTGCTGCTGGTGGCGCTCTACCTCGCCTTGTCGCGCGGCCTGAAGCTGCCGCTGATCCGACTGCTGATCGTGCTCGGGCTGGTCCATCTCTTCCTGCGCTACGCCCGCAACGCCGAGCTGCTGGCCATGCTGGCGCCGCTGGTGCTCGCGCCGCTGCTCGCCCGCCAGTTCCCCAGGATCGGCGCCGAGCCGCAGCCGACCGGCCGGTTCAGGGTCCTGGCGCGGCCTGCCGGCGCGGCGGCGCTGGCCGTCGGCCTCGGCCTCGCCGGTCTCTATTCAGGCGTGCTGGTCGGCCTTGATCGCATTGCGCCGCCCCCGGCCAACACGCCGTCGGCGGCAGTGGCCTTCGCGCGCGACGCGGGCCTGGCCGACAAGCGCGTGTTCAATCATTACGGCTACGGCGGCTACCTGATCAGCGCCGGCATCCCGACCTTTATCGACGGCCGTGGCGAGCTCTACGGCGGCGACTTCATCAAGCGCTACGTGCACGCCGTGAACCTGCGCGACGAGGAGCCGTTCGACGCCTTGCTCGATCGCTACGCCATCGACTGGACGCTGTTGTCCAAGGACTTGCCCGCCAACCGCCTGCTCGCTCGCCTGCCGGGCTGGCGCCAGGCCTACAGCGACGACACCGCGATCATCTTCGTGCGCGAGAAGTAGCTCATGCTCTTCCGGACCGCGAGCTTCCAGCTCGCTCATGAATCATGAGCG
>JAEZHS010000621.1 GCA_023436825.1 Pseudomonadota bacterium
CCCTCCGCCCGCTGCGCGGGCACCTCCCCTTCGCGGAGTCCGCGAAGGGGAGGAATAACGGCACTCTACTTCTTCCCCTGCCTGTCCTTCAGCTCCGTCCAGAAGGCATCGACGTTGCTCTTGTCGATGATCTTGGTCGGAACGATGATCAGCTTGTTGGCGGGAATGAACGACTTGTCGCCCTCGAGATACTTCGCGAGGTCCTTCATGCCCTGGTAGCCCCATTCATAGGGCTGTTGCACGACGGTGCCGACGATGGTGCCGTCCTTCACGCCGCCCAGGGTGATCGGGTCCTCGTCGAAGCCGATGATCGTCACCTTGCCGATCTTGCCGGCGTCCTTCAGCGCCTCGTAGATGCGCGGCGTGTTGTAGGAATAGAAGCCGACCATGCAGTTGATCTCCGGCCGGGCGGTGATCGTGTCCTCGACGTTGCGCTTGGCGCGGGTCTGGTCGATGTCGTCGGCGCGCACGTCCACAAGCTCGATCTTGGAACCCTTGATGGCCTCCTTCACGCCCTCGATGCGCTCGCGCGCATTGTCGGCGCCGGGCAGGCCGACGAAGCCCATGCACTTGCCGCCGTTGGGCAGGGCCTTCAGCATCAGCTGGCCGGCCTGCTTGCCGGCGTCGGTGTTGGAGGAGCCGATATAGGCCACGCGCTTGCTGTTGGGTGCGTCGCTGTCGGTGGTGAACAGGGCGACCTGGCCACCGATGCGGTTCAGCGCATCGCCCATGGTCTTGGGATCGACCGCGCTCACCATGATGCCGGCGACGCCCGCAGCGACGAGATCATCCATGATGCGGGTCTGGATGGCCGCCGAGGCCTGCTCGGGATACTTGAACACCAGCGTGTAGTTCGGCAGCTCGGTCTGCGCCTTCTTCACGCCGGCTTCGGCTGCCTTCCAGAAATCAGAGGCGCCGTTAACCACGAAGGCCAGGGTCTTCTTGTTCTGCGATTGAGTGGTGCCGGCAAGGCCGATCAGGGCGGCGGTGACGGCAGCGGTAGCCAACAGCTTGTTCACGATCGTCCTCCCTTTCTATCTCGATGAGCGCGACGCGATCGTTCGAGCGATGTGAGATCGATTGAACGATCAAACCGTCGTCGGCGAGCTTTTCGGACGCCGTCGCGGCCGTCAATCCGCCGGCGCGGGAGGGAAGATATGCAGACTTAAGCGAGCGCGTCGTCGAGAGCGCTACCCAGGCGATCGACGATCTCTGCGATCTGATCTTCAGTGACTATGAAGGGCGGCGCCAGCAGGACGTGATCGCCCTGGGTGCCGTCGATCGTGCCGCCCATGGGGTAGACCATCAGGCCCCGCGCCATGGCCGCTTTCTTGACCCGGGCATGGAGCTTCCTGGCCGGGGCGAACGGCGTCTTGGTCGACCGCTCCTCGACCAACTCGATCGCCTGGAACAGGCCACGGCCGCGGATATCGCCGACGTGCGGATGGTTGCCGAAGCGCTCGCCCAGCCTTCGGCGCAGCAGCGCGCCTTGGGCGCGCACGTTGGCCAGAAGGTTGTCGCGCCGGATCGTCTCCTGTACGGCGAGGCCCGCGGCGCAGGCCATGGGATGGCCCATGTAGGTGTGGCCGTGCTGGAAGAAGCCGCTGCCCTGCGCGAAGGATTCGTAGATGTGGCGGCCGAGCAGGACGGCGCCGATCGGTTCGTAGCCGCCGCCCAGTCCCTTGGCGATGGTCATGAGGTCGGGCGCGATGCCTTCCTGCTCGCAGGCGTGCAGGGTGCCGGTACGCCCCATGCCGCACATCACCTCGTCGAGGATCAGGAGCACGCCGTGGCGGTTGCAGATCTCGCGGATGCGCCTGAAGTAGCCGGGGGCTGGCGGCACCGCGCCGGCGGTGGCGCCGACCACGGTCTCGGCGACGAAGGCCATCACCGTGCCTTCGCCCAGTTCGAGGATCTTGGTTTCGAGCGCATCGGCGGCACGGCGGCCGTAATCCTCGTCGCTCTCGCCCGGCTGCTGGAAGCGGTAGGCGAAGCAGGGCGCGACGTGATGGGTCTCGATCAGCAGCGGCGAGAAGGGGGCGCGGCGCCATTCGTTGCCGCCGGCGGCCAGTGCCCCGAGCGTATTGCCATGATAACTCTGGCGGCGGGCAATGACGTGACGGCGCTTGGTCTCGCCGCGTTCGATGAAGTACTGGCGCGCCATCTTCAGCGCGGCCTCGATCGCCTCCGAACCGCCGCTCACCAGGTAGGCGTGGCTGATGCCTTGGGGGGCGTCGGCGATCAGCCGGTCGCCGAGCTTTTCGGCGACCTCGGTGGTGAAGAAGCCGGTATGGGCATAGGCGAGGCGGTCGAGCTGCTCGTGCAGCGCCGCCGTCACCGCGGGATGGCCGTGCCCGAGGCAGGACACGGCGGCGCCGCCCGACGCATCGATGTAGCGCTTGCCCGTGGTGTCGACGATCTCGATGCCGCTGCCGCCCGCGGCGACAGGAAGGGTGCCGGCGATCTGGCGATGGAGGATGTGGGTCATTGGGGGAACCTCATGGTCTTCCGGACCGCGCGCCTCCCCGCGCGCTCATGAGCG
>JAEZHS010000633.1 GCA_023436825.1 Pseudomonadota bacterium
GACCATGAGATTGATCATGGCTATGCCTTCCCTTTGAGCGTGAGCTCTTCATCCGGCGCCGTGTAGACGAAGCCCTTGATCAGGCCGAAGCCCGACTGGTCGACGCGCGGGCCGACGCCGGAGATGAAGGCGAGCTGCCAGATCGGTGCGTAGATCGCCTTCTCATGCACGAGCTGCTGCAGGCGCTTCAGGATCGCCTCACGCTTGGTTCGGTCCATCTGCACGGCCTGTTCGGTGAACAACGCGTCGATGTCAGGGTAGCTGCCGTAGACGTAGGTGCCGCCCTTGGCGACGAAGGCCTCGGCGCGCGTGGCGCAGTTGCCGAAGGCACCGGATGCGCCCTGCACGACGTTCTTGAGCTTCTTCTCCGAGTAGGCCTTGAAGAAGGCGGCGCGCTCCAGGGGGCGGAGCTTCACGCGGATGCCGACCTCGCGCAGGTTGTTCAGCGCGACCTCGCCGATATTGGCGTAGGACGTGTCGCAGTAGTAGTCGCCGGCATCGAAGCCGCGCCCGTGGCCGGCGTCGGCCAGGAGCTTGCGGGCACGCTCCGGGTCGTACACGGGCGCGGGTGGCTGCCAGTAGAATTCGAAGTTCTCGGGGAAGATGCTGCCGGTCAGGTGCGAATGGCCGAGTGTCAGCGCCTCGTTCATGGTCTTCAGGTCGAGGGCGAAGCCCACGGCCTGTCGCACGCGGATGTCGTGCCACGGTGACTGCGGGTCCCACTGTTCCGGGAAGTAGAGCCAGAACGGCGCCGAACCCAGCGCCGGCTTGATGGCGAGGCCGGGCGTGCGCAGCAGCTCGTCGGCCAGTTCGCCGCGGATCGAATAGGCGATGTCGACCTCGCCGCGCTGCAGGGCGGCGAGCCGGGTCGATTCGTCCGGGATCACCTTGAAGACCAGCCGCTTGATCGCCGGCTTCTTGCGCCAGTAGCCCTCGAAGGCCTCGCATACCAGCTCGACGCCGGGCGTGAAGGACACGAACCTGTAGGGCCCGGCCCCGACCGGTGCCTTCTTGAACCCCTCGTCGCCGACCTGCTCGACATATTTCTTCGGGACGATCCGGCCCGCCCCGCTGGCGCCGGCATAGAAAGTGAGGAAGTCCGGCCACGGGTCCTTCAGGCGGATGGTCAGTCGGTGCGGATCGTGGATGTCGACGCCCGCGACACGCTCCTTGAGGGGCTTGGCCGCGGCGCCGCGGTAGCGCTCGAGCGAAAATCTGACGTCCTCGGCCGTCAACGGCTCGCCGTCGTGGAATTTCACGCCTTTGCGCAGCGATAGCGCATAGCTCAACCCGTCGGCTGACATGGTGCAGGAGTCCGCCAGGCACGGCGCCATCGGATCGCCGGGCATCGCCTTCAGGACGGCGTCATGCATGGCGTAGAGCAGCATGAAGGGCGTGATGATGCCGGAGGTCTCCGCCGGGTCGAACCAGGTCGGCGCCAGCGAGACATGCGCGGCGATGCGCAATTCGTCGTCCGCCGCGGCGCCGGCCGAGCGCATCGTGGCATCGATCGTGGCGGCCGCGGAAAGACCGAGAAAGCCGCGGCGGGTGGTGGTGCTGAGAGATCGCCAAACCATGACGGCCTCTCTGCTAGGCGTCGCCTTTCAGGCGGACGTCTTCGTAGGGTGCGGAATACGGATGGCCGGAAATGAGGCCGAACGCCGATTCTTCGACGCGCGATCCCTGGCCGTTGAGGAAAGCGAGTTGCCAAAGCGGCGCGTACACCGTGCGCTCGTGCACCAACTGCTGCATGCGGTGCAGGATCGCCGTGCGTTTGGCCCGGTCCGTCTCCGCCGCCTGCTGGGCGAACAATTCGTCGATGTCGGGGTAGTTGCCGTAGACATAGGCGCCGCCTTTGACGACGAAGGTCTCCATGCGCGTGGCGGCGTTGCCGAACGCGCCGCTGCCGCCCTGGATGAGGTTGCGGTATTTCTTCTCGCCATATTCCTTGGTGAAGGCGGCGCGCTCCATCGGGCGCAGCTTCAGGCGGATGCCCGCCGCCGTCAGGCTGTTCACCGCCGCCTCGCCGAGATTTGCGTAGGAGGCGTCGCAGAAATATTCGCCGCCGTCGAAGCCGCCGCGGAAGCCGGCTTCCGCCAGCAGTCGGCGCGCGCCCGCGGGATCGTAGGGGATCTTCGGCGGCTGCCAGTAGAATTCATAATCCTTCGGCACGATGCTGCCGGTGAGCAGCGAATGGCCGAGCGTGAGCGCCTGGTTGATGCCCTCGCGATCCAGCGCCAGGGTGACGGCCTTGCGCACCCGCTCGTCGGACCATGGCGATTTCGGATCCCACTGGTCGGCGAAATAGATCCAGAACGGCGAGTTGATCAGCACCGGCTTCAGGGTCAGTCCCCGCGTGCGCTGCAGTTCCTCGGCCAGTTCGCCGCGGATCGAGTAGGCGATATCCACCTCGCCGCGCTTCAGCGCCGCGAGCCGCGTGGCCTCGTCCGGGATCACCTTCCAGATCAGCCTCTTCACCGTGGGCACCTTGCGCCAGTAGCCGTCGAACGCTTCCATCACCAGCTCGACGCCGGGAGTGAAGGAGACGAACTTGTACGGCCCCGCGCCGATCGGCTCCTTCTTGAAGCCGTCCTCGCCCACGCTCTCGACGTACTTCTTCGGTACGATCCAGCCGGCGCCGGTGACGCTGGAGTAGTAGAGGAGGAAATCGGGCCATGGCCGGTGCAGATGGAAGACGATGCGCTGTGGATCGAGCGTCTCCACGCGCGCCACCTTGTCCTTGATGAAGCCCGCGGCATTGCCGCGATAGCGCTCGAAGGAGAATTTCACGTCCTCCGCCGTCACCTGCTCGCCGTTGTGGAATTTTACGCCGGCCCGCAGCGTGAAGCTGTGACTCAACCCATCGGCAGAGGCGTTGTAGGATTCCGCCAGGCACGGCTCGGCCGGATTGTCCGGCATCGGCTTCACCAGCCCGTCATGCAATGCATAGAGCAGCATGAAGGGCGTGACTATGCCCGGCGTTTCCGCCGGATCGAACCAGGTCGGCGCCAGCGAGATATGCGCGGCATAGACCAGTGGGCCGCGCGCCGCCCCGGCCGGCGCTGCGCCGGCCGCCAGGACGCCGAGCGCGGTCAGGCCTAGCAACTCGCGCCGCGTGGCGCGCATATGGGTTGTGCTCGAGACGCGAATGCGTGGATGACGTAGGGACGAACGCATGGGTCACTCCCTGTTGTCAGCTCTGCTTGATGGTCACGTCCTCGTAGGGTGCGGAATAGGCATGGCCGCGGATCAGGCCGAGGGCGGGTTCGCCCACGCGCTTGCCCGTGCCGTTGATGAAGGCGAGCTGCCAGATCGGCGCATAGACCGACTTTTCATGCAGGATCTGCTGGATGCGATGCAGCATGGCCGTGCGCTTGGCGACGTCGAGCTCGGTCGCCTGGCCCGCGAACAGATCGTCGATCTCCGGATAGCTGCCATAGGCGTAGGCGCCGCCCCTGGCCGCGAAGGCGTCCAGCCGCGTCGCGGCGTTGCCGAAGGCGCCGGACGAGCCCTGGATGATGTTCTTGAGCTTCTTTTCGGAATAGGCGGCGAAGAAGGCGGCGCGCTCCAGCGGCCGGAGCTTCACGCGGATGCCGGCCTCCTGGAAGTTGTTGATCACCGCCTCGGCGAGGTTGGCGTAGGTGGAATCGCAATAGTAGTCGCCGGCGTCGAAGCCGTTGCGCAGGCCCGCGTCCGCCAGGAGCTTCTTGGCCCTGGCGAG
This sequence comes from Pseudomonadota bacterium, assembly GCA_023436825.1. The sequence continues at coordinate 3,722 of JAEZHS010000633.1, forward strand.
GTCGTAGGTTGCGGCCGGTGCCTTCCAGTAGAAATCGAAGCTGTCGGGGATGATGCTGTTGGTGATCGGCGAATAGCCCAGCGTCAGCGCCTCGGAAATCGACTTGTAGTCGATGGCCAGGCGGGCCGCCTCACGCACCCGCTGGTCGTGCCACGGCGACCTGGGGTCCCACTGGTCGGGGAAGTAGACCCAGAAAGTGCCCTGGATCACCACCGGCTTGAGCGCCAGGCCGGGTGTTTTCTGCAGCTCCTCCGCGAGCTCGCCGCGGATCGAGTAGGCGAGATCGACCTCGCCGCGCTTCAGGGCGGCGAGCCGCGTCGCCTCCTCGGGCACAACCTTGAAGACCAGGCGCTTCACGGCCGGTACCTTGCGCCAGTAGCCGTCGAACGCGTCGACCACCAGGTCCACGCCAGGCGTGAAGGACACGAACTTGTAAGGCCCGGCGCCGACCGGCGCCTTCTTGTAACCGTCCTCGCCAACCTGCTGCACGTACTTCTTCGGGACAATCCAACCCGCGCCGGTGGCCGAGCTGTAGAAGGTCAGGAAGTCCGGCCACGGCTTGGTCAGCACGAAGCGCACGCGGCGCTCGTCCGGCGTCTCGACGGCCTTGATGCGCTCCTTCATCAGCGCCGCCGAGGTGCCGCGATAGCGCTCGAACGAGAATTTGACGTCCTCCGACGTCACCGGCTCGCCGTTGTGGAACTTCGCCCCGGCGCGAATCGTGAACTCGTAGCTGAGGCCGTCGGGCGCCGCCTTCCAGCCCTCGGCCAGGCAGGGCTCGTTGGCGTTGCCGGGCATCGGCTTCACCATGGCATCGTGCAGGGCGTACATCAGCAGGAAGGGCGTGATCATGCCCGGCGTCTCGGCCGGATCGAACCACGTCGGCGCCAGCGAGAAATGCACCGCCCAGGTGAGCTGTCCCTGCGGGGTGTTGGCCCTTGCCGTGCGTTGTCCGGTGGAGATCAGCCCGAGCGCCGTAAGCGCGAACAAGCTCCTGCGGCTGAAATCGGGTGTCGAACGGCCAAGCGAGTTGATGCCGCCTGCTCGGCCATATGCGTCTGGTCTTGCCTTCCCGTCCATTGTTGCCTCCCAGCCGACCCCTTTTGGTGGGGCCTTGCTTTTTGCAATGTCGGAATCGAAAGGACGTGACTGACTCTTAGGTTCTAAGCCTCGCGACGTGCGAGGAACGCTGTGCTGCCTCCTTGGTGCTCTTGCCGATGGACGTTAAGGGCAAGGCCGGCATCGGGCAACGGAATTCCGCGGACCAAGCGCGTGAGAGAGAGGTGATGGCTTGCCTCGTGCACGCGGCCGTGGTCAGAGTCCGTCAAACAGGGAGTGGGGAAGCATGAGTAGCCTTACGCGACGGGGCGTCCTCGTTGGCGCGTTCGCCTTGCCGTTGGCAGGGGCCAGCGCCGCGCGGGCGCAGGCGAAGTTTCCGGATCGGCCGATCCGGCTGATCATTCCATGGGCCGCTGGCGGGCCCGCGGATGCCGGCTTCCGCATCATGGCGCAGTCGGTGTCGAAGAAGTTCGGCCAGCAGGTGGTGGTCGACAACAAGGCTGGCGCCTCGGGTATCCTGGGCGCGATGGCGCTCCAGGAGGCCAAGCCCGACGGCTACACGATCTCCCAGATGCACATGAGCGTGCTGCGCCAACCGCTGCTGAACAAGCAGCTCACCTACAATCCGGTCACCGACCTCACCTACATCCTTCAGATCACTGGCTACGTCATGGGCGTGGTGGTCCGTGCCGACGCGCCGTGGAAGACGCTGCCCGAGCTGCTGGCCTACGCCAAGGCCAACCCCGGCAAGCTGAACTGGGGCACGCTCGGCATCGGCTCGACCCAGCATCTCGCCATGGAGCGGGTCGGCATCGCTCAGGGCGGCCTCAGCTGGACGCATGCGCCCTATCGCGGCACGGCCGACACGCTGCGCGCCCTGCTGGGCGGCGAGATCGACTTCGCCTCCGAGGCGTCGGGCTGGGCGCCGATGGTCCAGGCGGGGCAGTTGCGCCTGCTGGCGGTCTTCACCAGCGAACGCGCCAAGCGCTTTCCCGACGCGCCGACCGTCAAGGAGCTGGGAATCGACGTGATCGTCGAGAGCCCGGGCGGCGTGATCGGCCCGAAGGGCATGGACTCCGCCGTGGTGGCTGTGCTGGGCGATGCCTTTCGCGTCGCCGCCCAGGAACCCGAGCACGTGAAATTCCTCGAGAACATGGACCAGCCGCTGATCCTCCTCGACAGCGCCGCCTACAAGGCGGCGATGGCCAAGACCTACGAGGAGGAGAAGGAGTTGCTGCGCCGTCTGAACCTGTTGCCTGCATAACAACACCGGGAGGTCGCCATGTCGGAAGAGCGCAAGAAGGTCATGCAGCGTTTCGAGGATCGTCTGGCCCGGCTCGAGGCGCTGCGCCACGAGATGCCGGCGCGCTGGCAGATCTTCCACCTGCACAACGCGCTGAACGCCCTGCCGCACGACCACGATACGGCCGACCTGCATCTCGACGAATTCGACCGCCACGACCTTGCCAAGGAGTATCCCGAACTCGAGGCCGACAAGGTGCCGACGGTCGACGAGATCAGGTCGCGGTTCGACAGCATCGCAGGCGGATTGCTTTAGGTTCCCTCATATTCCTCTCCCCAAGGGGAAGAGGAGGATGACGGCGAGACCATGAGCCGCTACCGCGAAATTCGCCGCAACGCGGCGGAGCGCCAGCGCAGTCAGGCGTCGGCGGTGACCGGGGCGGCGCTGCCGCAGTGGTTGCAGCTCAGGCTGTTCGAGGCGCGCAGGCCATCGCAGGTCGGGCAGTAGCCGATGCCGATATAGAGCGGCCGCCGCCGTGCCTGCTCGCGCGCCGGCCCGAAAATGGCGTGGTGCACGGCCTGCAACCAGTCCAAGCGCAATCTCATCTCTGCAGTCTATCCCCGGACGAGGCCCATCGATAGCGGCCTTCGCTTACCCTATGCTCGGCCGGCATGCTGACGCTGCGCCAGATCGAGGTCATCAGGGCCATCATGGTGACCGGGACCGTGGGTGGTGCCGCGCGCCTGCTCAACGTCTCCTCGCCGGGCATCAGCCGGGTGATGAAACATGCCGAGACCACCCTTGGCCTGAAACTGTTCAGCCGGCGCCACGGCCGCTATACGCCGAGCCCCGAGGCGCAGGACATCTTCAACCAGCTGAATGCCGTCTACGACAAGGTCGGCGACTTGCAATACGTCATCCGCCGCCTGTCGCAGGGCGCGGACTCCGAGCTCCGGGTCGGCTCGGTGCCCAGCATCTCCAACGTCATGGTGCCGCGCGCCATCGAGGGCGTGCGCAGGCGCTTCCCGAACCTGCTGATCGACATGGACGTCCTGAAGTTCGAGGAAGCGCTCGACTACATCCTGCTGGGCAAAGGCGAGGCCGTCGCCATGAGCTCGCGCTTCGACCATCCCATGCTGGCCTTCGAGCCGTTGGCCAAGGGCCGGTTGTTCTGCATCGTTCCCGAGGGTCATGGGCTGGCGCGGCGCAACCGCATCTCGGCCGTCGACATCGTTCGCCATCCGCTGATCGGCATCGACCCCAACGACCCCTACGGACGCATCATGGCCGGCATCTTCGCGCGGCTCGGCCTCACTTACGACGTCACGATCAAGGCGCGCTTCGGCACCATGGTCTGTGCCCTGGTTGGCCGCGGCCTGGGCATCGCCGTGATCGACGAGTTCACGCTGGCGGCCGACAACTGGAAAGGCGTCGCCGCCCTGCCCATCATCGAATCGACGGAGTTCCAGACCTACATCGCGTTCCGGCGCGATGCTGTCCTGTCGAGCTATTGCGAGCACTTCATCGCGCTACTGCGGCGGGAAATGGAAATGCTGCATGCCGGAAAAGCTGCATCCCGCCGAAAGTAACGCCAAGTTTGCAGAATCGTAAATCTTGATAATGGACGTTACTTTTCATCTCCGGCATCAATGACGGTTCGGGGAAACGCGAAACCAAGAACGAGGAGTAGATCATGTTGCGTAAGACACTGGCCGTGGCAGGCCTCGCCATCGGCGGCCTATGGGCGCCGACCGTCTTCGCCCAGGACATCGTCATTCCCAACATCATCGAGCTTTCGGGCGGCGGCGCCACCGTGGGCGCGATGTGGAAGAACGGCTCGAGCATGGCCGTCGAAGAGATCAACAACTCGGGCGGCATCTTGGGCAAGAAGATCAAGCTCGAGTTCATCGATACTGCGAGCGACCCCGGCAAGGCGCGCGCCGCCGTGCAGCGCGCGCTGGACGACAAGCCGATCGCCATCTTCGGGCCGATTTATTCCGGCTCGGTCAGCGCCACGCTGAAGCTCACGGCCGACGCCGAGGTGCCGCAGGTGATGGGTGGCGAGGCCGGTCCGCTGACGGCCCAGGGCTCCAAGTACATCTTCCGCACGTCGTTCGGCCAGAACGTGTCGATGCCCAAGATCGCCAACTACCTCCGCGACGGCGTGAAGGCCAAGACGGTCGCCGTCGTCTATGTGAACAACGACTTCGGCAAGGGCGGCCGCGACGCCATCACCAAGGAGCTGGCGGCGCGCGACATCAAGGTCGTGGCCGACATCTCGACCGAGGCCGGCCAGGCCGATTTCGCGGCCGACGTCATCAAGCTCAAGGGCGCCAACGCTGACGCGATCTTCGTCTATCTCAACGAGGAGGAGAGCGCGCGCTTCCTGCGCGAGGCCAAGAAGCAGGGCCTGAACAAGCCCTTGATCGGCGAGACCACGCTGCTCGGCCAGAAGGTGATCGAGCTGGCGGGCGATGCCGCCAACGGCGTGAAGGGCCATGTCGGCCTTACCGTCGATGCGCCGGTGCCGGCCATCCAGGAATTCGGTAAGAAGTACGAGGCCAAGTTCAAGTCCAAGCCCGACCATAACGGCGTCAAGGGCTACATCGCGCCCTACATGATCAAGGCGGCGGCCGAGAAGGCCGGCAAGCTCGACGCCAAGGCGATCGCCGCGGCCCTGCACGGCATGACCGTCACCCCCGACAAGGTGCCCGGCATCCTGATCGAGGCGACCTGGGACGACAAAGGCGAGATCGACCGCATCTCCTTCCTCGGCGAGGTCAAGGACGGCAAGCAGGTCATCACCGAGACGTTGCCGAAGCTGAACAAGTAGTCGGACGATAGAATCATGCTCTTCCGGACCGCGCGCTGGGTCGCGTCGGACGCGACCTTCTCGCGCGCTCATGATCATGAGGCGCGCGGGACGCGCGCGGTCCGGAAGACATGACCGACTTCCTCCAACTCCTGATCTCGGGCCTGGCGACCGGCGCGATCTACGCCCTGGCGGCGATCGGCTTCACGCTGCTGTGGCAGACCTCGCAGACCATCAACTTCGCGCAGGGCGAGTTCGTCATGGTGCCGGCCTTCCTGGCGCTGGTCGCCATGCGCTGGTTCGGCGTGCCGTTCCTGCCCTCGCTGCTGCTCGCCATCCTGGGTTCGATGCTGCTGCTGGGAGTGGCCTTCCGTTACGTCATCGTGGGACCGCTGATCCGCCGCGGCGTGCTGCCGCTCGTGATCTCGACCATCGCGCTGTCGATCCTGCTGAAGGAATCGGTGAAGGATTTCTATAGCGCCGAAGCGCAGACCTTCCCGACCTTGCTGCCCGACACGTTGATCACCGTGGCCGGCGTGTCGGTGTCGCTGGCCCAGCTCGGCGTGCTGGCGGTGGCTCTGGTCACCATCGTCCTGCTGCAATGGTTCCTGGCCGGCACGCGCACCGGCCGCCAGATGCAGGCGACGGCGCAGAACCCGACCGTGGCCCGCATCCTGGGCGTGCCGGTCGAGCGCATGATCCTCTACACCTTCCTGATCAACGCGGCGCTCGCCGCCATGGCCTCGCTGCTGGTCTCGCCGATCTATCTCGCCAAGTTCTCCAACGGCGAGACGCTCGGCCTGATCGCCTTCGCGGCGGCGATCGTCGGCGGCTTCAACCAGGTGCGCGGCGCCATCGCCGGCGGACTGCTGATCGGCGTCCTGGACAACCTCGCCGCCGCCTATGTCTCGACGGCCTACCGCCAGGCGATTCCCCTGATCCTGCTGGTGCTGGTCATCCTGTTCCGCCCGCAAGGCCTGCTCGGTCGCAAGGAAGAGCGCGCCGTATGAGCACGCGCACCTCGCTGTTGATCGGCTTGGCCCTGCTGGTGATCCTGGCGCTGGTGCCGGTCGATCTCAGCGACATTGGCGTGCCGTATCCCGGCCTGCGGCGCTACGGCACCTACATCCTCACCCTGTGGCTGGTGACGGCGATCGCCGCCATGGGCGTCAACCTGATCGTTGGCTATGCCGGCCAGGAGACGCTGGCCCAGGCCGCCTTCGTCGGCATCGGCGCCTACCTGACGGCCATTGTCACAAAGGCGGGCATTCCGTTCGGCGTGGCGTTCGCCGCGTCCGGGCTGCTCACCTTCGTCATCGGCATCGCGCTCGGCTTCCCGGCGCTGCGTGTGCAGAAGCACTATCTCGCCTTCGTTACGCTTGCCTTCACCGTCCTGTGCTGGCTGGTGTTCCGCAACGAGGAGTGGATCACCGGCGGCGTCATGGGCATCCGCGATATCGAGCGGCCATCGTTCCTCGGCTGGCCGCTGCGCAACCACGTCCGCTTCTACTGGTTCGTGCTCGGTGTCGCCTCGATCATGACCTTCGTGCTGTGGTGGATCGTGCGCTCGCCGTGGGGCCGCGCCTTCAACGCGCTGCGCGAGAACCCGCTGCGCGCCGAGAGCCTCGGCATTGATGTTCGCCTCTACACCTTGCTCGCCTTTGCGCTGGGCTGCGCCTACGGCGGCATGGCCGGCAGCCTCTACGCGCCGCTGGTCGAGTTCATCGATCCCAGCCCGTTCGCGCTCGGACCCTCGCTGCTCTTCATGCTGATGGTGGTGATCGGCGGCAGCGGCACCTTCCTCGGGCCCTTTGTCGGCGCCGGCATCGCCGTGCTGCTGCCCGAGTGGCTGCGGGCCTGGGAGACCTGGTACCTGCTGATCTACGCCGTACTGGTGATGGTCATGATGGCCTTCTTCCCCGGCGGCATCGTCGGCCTCGCCTCGCGCCTGCTGAGGAAGGCGCGCTCATGACCGCGCTCCTGGAAGTCCGCGACATCGAGAAGTCGTTCGGCGGCGTGCAGGCCGTGCGCGGCGTCTCCTTCGACGTCCGCGACGGCGAGATCCTGGGCGTGATCGGCCCCAACGGCTCGGGCAAGTCGACGCTATTCAACTGCATCCTGGGTCAGCTCGTGCCCGACCACGGCAGCGTGCGGGTCAACGGCCAGGACGTGACGGGGCTGCGGCCCTCGCGCCTCAATCGCCTGGGCGTCAGCCGCACCTTCCAGCTCCTGCAAGTCTTTCCCGAGCTGACGGTGCGCGAGAACCTGATCCTGGCCGGCCAGGAACATCGCGGCTCGCGCCTGTCGCGCCTGTTCGGACCGCGCGACGCCGGTCTCGGCGCCGACGCCGACCGCATGCTCGATTTCTTCCGCCTGCGACGGCTCGAGGGCGAGAAGGCGGGCAGCCTGTCCTACGGCCAGCAGAAGCTTCTCGACGCCGCCATGGCCTTCATGTCGGGCTCGCGCCTGGTGCTGCTCGACGAGCCGGCTGGTGGCGTCAACCTCACCATGCTGGCCGACCTGCGCGAGCGGCTGGAGGCGATCAACCGCGAGACGGGCGTTACCTTCGTCGTGATCGAGCACAACATGGAATTCGTCATGGCCCTGTGCTCGCGGCTGATCGTGCTGGCCGAGGGGCGTATCATTGCCGAGGGCGCACCCGCCGAGGTGCGGCGCGACCCGGCGGTGATCGAGGCCTATCTGGGACACTGATATGGCTGACGACCCAATCCTCACCCTCGACAGCGTCGTCGCCGGCTACGGCAAAATGACGATCCTGAGCGGCGTCACCGCCGCCATCCGCCGCGGCGCCATCACCACCGTGATCGGCCCCAACGGTGCGGGCAAGTCGACCTTGTTCAAGACGGTGTTCGGGCTTCTAGGCGTACGCACCGGCCGCGTAACCTTCGACGGCGCGGACACGACATCGTTCGCGCCGCGCCGCATGCTCGATGCCGGCATGTGCTACGTGCCGCAGGGCCGTAATCTCTTTCCCGAGCTTTCGGTACGGCACAATCTCGAGCTGGGCGGCGTTGCGCTTTCGGACACGTCGCGCCTCGCCGGCCGCATGGACGAGATGATGGCGCGCTTCCCCATGCTGCGCGAGAAGGCCGACGCCCAGGCCTCGACCCTGTCGGGTGGCCAGCAGAAGCTTCTCGAAGTGGCGCGTGGTCTCCTGCTCGAGCCCAAGCTGATGTTGATCGACGAGCCCTCGATCGGCCTGTCGCCCCTGATGGTCCAGGAGGTCTTCGCCATCCTGAAGGACCTGCGCAGTGCCGGCGTGTCGATCCTGATGATCGAGCAGAATGCCCGCCAGGCGCTCGCCATCTCCGACTACGGCCTGGTGCTGGAGCAGGGCCAGACCCGCATCGAGGACACCGCCCAGAACATCCTGGCCGACCCGCGCATCGCCCAGCTCTTCCTGGGCGGCGGACTGGCCCCAGCGGCTTAAGCGCAGGAGACATTGTGATGACGTCACGCATGCTCGTCGGCCTGATCGGCACCAATATCCAAAAGTCGCTGGCGCCGGCGCTGCACGAGGATGCCTTCGCCGCTGCGGGTGTCTCGGGCCACTACCATCTGATGGACGTCGCGACCCTGCAGGGCCGCCGTCTCGAGGACTTGCTGACGGCGGCCCGGACCGCTGGCTTCGCCGGCGTCAACATCACCCATCCGTTCAAGGAAGCGGTGATCCCGCTGCTCGACGCGGTGTCGACCGAGGCGACGGAGATCGGCGCAGTGAACACGGTGGTGTTCGACAGGAGTGGCCGCACCACCGGCCATAACACCGACTGTTCGGGCTTTCGCCAGGCCTTCATCGAAAGCTTCGGCGCCGATGCCGTCCGCGGCAAGCCGGTGCTGCTGCTGGGCGCCGGCGGGGCAGGGCGCGCGGCGGCCGTGGCGCTGATGGCGCTGGGCGCTTCCACGGTGAAGATCTTCGATCAGGACCAGGCCCGCGCGACCGGGCTCTGCGCCGATCTCATCATGCGCTTCGGCGCCGACCGCTGCGAGCTGCTGACCGATCCCGAGGCGGCGGCCGAGCAGGTCGCCGGCATCGTCAATGCCACGCCGGTCGGCATGGCCGGCTATCCCGGCCTGCCGCTGCCGGCGCGTATGATCCAGAAGTATCATTTCGTCGCCGACGTGATCTACACGCCGATCGACACCAAGTTCGTGCTGGCGGCGCAGAAGAAGGGCTGCCGCACCATGAACGGCGGCGGCATGTGCGTGCACCAGGCCGTCGACGCCTTTCGCCACTTCACCGGTCTCGTGCCCGACGTTGAGCGCATGAAGCGGCCCTTCGAGACCGCCTGCGCGCGGCGCGATGCGGCTTCTTCGACGGGAGGTCCCAAATGAAGACAGCGATCACC
>JAEZHS010000634.1 GCA_023436825.1 Pseudomonadota bacterium
GATGAGTGCTACGCCGAGATCTACACCCGCGAGCCGCCGCCCGGCGCGCTCGAGGCGGCGCTGGCGATGGACACGACGGGCGGCCAGGACCCTTTCAGGAACCTCGCCGTCTTCCATTCGCTCTCAAAGCGCTCCAACGCCGCCGGCCTTCGCTCCGGCTTCATGGCGGGCGATCCGCGCCTGGTGGCGATGACGCTGCGCTGGCGCACCTATGGCGGCCCGCAGATCCCCTTCGCCGTCCAGAAGGCGTCGGCGGCGCTGTGGCGCGAGGAGGCGCATCCCGTCCAGACGCGCGAGTGGTATCAGAAGAACTTCCGGGTCGCCGAGCAGATCCTGCACAACCGATTCAGCTACTACACGCCGGGCGGCGGATTCTTCCTGTGGCTCGATGTCGGCGACGGAGAGGAAGCCACCCGCAAGCTGTGGCGCGAGGCGCACGTCAAGGTGCTGCCCGGCGCCTATGTCTGCCGTGAGACCGACGGCATCAACACCGCCGAGCGCTACATCCGCGTCGCCCTGGTGCATGACGAACAGACAACGCGCGAGGGTATGACCCGCCTCGCTTCGGTGCTCTAGGAGGCGCCATGGCGATCATCGGCGCCGCCTCCGTCGCTCCCCGCAAGACCGCGATCCTGCCGGAAGGCGGGCGCGACTTCTTGCGGCGGCGCATGATGGAGCTGGTCGGCGCCGCGGTCGCAGCGCTCGGCGTGGGCTTGCTGCTGGCGCTGTTCACCTACAGCCCGGGCGATCCGTCGCTCAACCACGCGACGGGCCGCGCGCCGCACAACATCGTCGGCGTGCCGGGTGCCTATATCTCCGACCTGCTGCTGCAGACCTTCGGCCTCGCCATCATCCTGGTCCCGGTGGCGTTGATCACCTGGGGCGTGCGCATGGTGCGCACTCATCATCTCGGCTTCTTCGGCCTGCGACTCTCGCTGTTGCTTTTGGCGCTGCTGATGATGAGCGTGGCCTGCGTCGGCTTGGGCGATGTAGGCGCCGCCGCCACCCACGCCGGACCGGGCGGTCTGGTGGGCCTCGCCCTGGTCGGCCGCTTCCGCGAACTGGTGCTGACCCATTCGAGCGGCGGCAGCCTCGCTCTGATCGAGCCGGCCTGCGCCGCACTCGCCTTCATTGCCATGGCGCCGGCGCTCGGCATGAACCGCACCGACCTGCCGCTGATCTTCCGCATCCTGCGCGCGCCTTTCCTGGGCGCCGCCTGGGCGGTGCGCGCGGGCATCGACCTGTGGCGCGGCAAGCCGCCGGCGCCGGATGCAGACGCCGACATGCCGGCGCCGGCGATCGGCTATGCCGAGATCCCGGGCGAGATCGACGCCAGCCAGTACGACCCGGCGCACTTCCCGCCGCGCTTCGAGCAGATTCCCGAAGAGGGCGCCCCCTTGCCGTCGCGCGAGTCGCTGATGGTCGACGCGCCCTATGCGCCGATCGAACGGCCGGCCGGCGATATTCCTGAGATGCCGGCGGATCACCAGCCTCTGCAGGCGCCGACGGCGGCGGAATCGGTGCAGGAGCGCACGCTGTTCGACCGCGGGGCCGGGCTGCGCAGCGAGCCGATCCTCGGCCGCCTGCGGCCGGCCGCGCCGGCCGCCGAGCGCATCGAGCCGATTGCGCCGCTGCCGACCACGCCATCGCCCGCTGCGCCGGCGCAGGAGCAGCAGGCGCCGCAAGCGGCCGCTCCATCGGAGGGCGAGGTCGAGGACGACAACCCCTTCGCGCCCGATGATCCCACTGCCGACCCGCCATCGCCCGCCGCGGCGGCCGGCGTTACCATCGTGCCGCGCAAGTCGGCCGTGGCCCAGGGCAAGCGCGCCGCCAAGGCCGGCCAGCGCGAGCTCGACCTGGTGACCGGCGAATACAAGCTGCCGCCGCTCGACATCCTGTCGCTGCCTTCGCGCGTCAGCGCCGAGACCAAGATCGACGAGGAGGCGCTGGAGCAGAACGCCCGTCTGCTCGAGACGGTGCTCGACGATTTCGGCGTCAAGGGCCAGATCGTGAAGGTGCGGCCGGGGCCGGTCGTCACGCTCTACGAGCTCGAGCCCGCGCCCGGCACCAAGTCGAGCCGCGTGATCGGCCTTGCCGACGACATTGCCCGTTCGATGAGCGCGGTGTCGGCGCGCGTCGCCACCGTGCCGGGCCGCAACGTGATCGGCATCGAGCTACCCAATGCGCGGCGCGAGACGGTGTTCCTGCGCGAGCTGCTGTCGACCCGCCACTACGAGGACACGCGGCTCAACCTGCCGCTGGCGCTGGGCAAGGATATCGGCGGCGATCCCGTGATCGCCGACCTCGCGCGCATGCCGCATCTGTTGATCGGCGGCACCACCGGTTCGGGCAAGTCGGTGGCGGTCAACACGATGATCCTGTCGCTGCTCTACAGGCTGCCGCCGGATCGCTGCCGCTTCATCATGATCGATCCCAAGATGCTGGAGCTCAGCGTCTACCAGGACATCCCGCATCTGCTCACGCCCGTGGTCACCGAGCCGCGCAAGGCGATCGTGGCGCTGAAGTGGGTGGTGCGCGAGATGGAGGACCGCTATCGCGCCATGAGCGCGCTCGGTGTGCGCAACATCGCGGGCTACAACGAGCGCCTGGGCGACGCCAAGCGCAAGGGCCAGGCGCTGACTCGCCAGGTCCAGACCGGCATCGATCCCGAGACGCGCCGGCCGGTGTTCGAGGAAGAGGAGATCGATCTCACGCCGCTGCCCTTCATCGTGGTCATCATCGACGAGATGGCCGACCTGATGCTGGTCGCCGGCAAGGAGATCGAGGCCGCCGTCCAGCGCCTGGCGCAGATGGCGCGCGCCGCCGGCATCCATGTCATCATGGCGACGCAGCGGCCCTCGGTCGACGTCATCACGGGCACCATCAAGGCCAACTTCCCAACCCGCATCTCCTTCCAGGTCACGTCCAAGATCGACAGCCGCACGATCCTGGGCGAGCAGGGCGGCGAGCAGCTGCTGGGCCAGGGCGACATGCTCTACATGGCGGGCGGCGGCAAGATCGCCCGCGTGCATGGGCCGTTCGTCTCCGATACCGAGGTCGAGGAGGTCGTGCGGCATCTCCGCGCGCAGGGTGCACCTTCCTACATCGAATCGGTCACCAACGATCCCGACGCCGAGGAAGGCGGGCCCGGCCTGCCGGGCGAGGGCGGCGAGGAGGGCGAGAGCGACCAGCTCTACGACCAGGCGATCGCGCTGGTGGCGCGCGAGCGCAAGTGCAGCACCAGCTTCATCCAACGTTACCTGCAGATCGGCTACAACCGCGCCGCCCGCATCGTCGAGCGCATGGAGCGCGAGGGCGTCGTCAGCCCCGCCAACCACGTCGGCAAGCGCGAGGTGCTGGCGCGCGACATCGACGACCGGGAGCGGTGAAATCTGCAGTCTGATGCCGTCCAACGATGGGTGGCAGGCGGCATAATTTGGGTTACCTTCCCGCCGGGGGACCAGCAGGCAGATTGAAGGCACGATGACCGACACTGGAGGGCGCGTGGAGTTGCCGACAGCGGGCGTACATCGCCGCCGCCGCATTCCGCTGATCTGGATCGTGCCGATCTTGACGGGCCTGATCGCCCTCTGGCTGGCCTGGGACACCTTCTCCAAGAAGGGTCCAGTCATCACCATCACCTTCGACAGCGCCGCCGGCCTCACCGCCGGCCAGTCGCAGCTCAAGTACAAGAACGTGGTGATGGGCACGGTGAAGTCGATCACCATTGCCCCCGATCTCACCAAGGTGATCGTCTCCGTCGAGACGGTGCGCGAGGCCGAGCCGCTGCTCAGCGACAAGACGATCTTCTGGGTGGTCAAGCCCGAGCTGTTCGCGGGCAACATCACCGGCCTGGAGACCCTGATCTCGGGCTCCTACATCGGCATGCGGCCGTCGGCCGAGAAGGGCTCGCCCAAGCGCGACTTCATCGGCGAGCAGGATCCGCCGGTGCTGCAGGCCTGGACCAAGGGCACCACCTACATGCTCGACAGCAAGCGGCTGGGCTCGATCAGCCTCGGCTCGCCGATCTTCTTCCGCGACATCGAGGTCGGCACGGTGCTGGGTTGGGACATCGGCGATCTTGCCAACCGCGTCACCATCCACGCCTTCGTGCGCGCGCCCTACGACAAGTATGTCCATACCGATACGCTGTTCTGGAACGCATCCGGCATATCGCTGAAGTTCGGTTCCGACGGCGTTCAGTTCCGCATGGAATCCCTGCGGGCGCTGCTGCTGGGCGGCATCGCCTTCGAGACGTCGAACGACACCAAGCAGCCGGTCGCCGCCGCCAAGCAGGAGTTCCCGCTCCATCGCAACTTCGAGGAGGCGAGGGCCGTCGGCTTCGGACGGCAGATCCGGCTGATGTCGTATTTCCCGGGCTCGGTTGCCGGCCTCGAGCCGGGGGCCCATGTCACGCTCCACGGTCTCAGGGTCGGGGAAGTGACGGATGTCGACCTGGTCTACGATCCCAAGCTCGATCGCGTCGTGGTGCCGGTGCATTACCGCGTCGAAGCCGGCCGGGTCGCCAACCTCGCGGCGGCCTCACGAGGCAACGCGGAGACTCTTGCCGAGGAGATGATCAAACGCGGCATGCGCGCGACCTTGCAGTCGACGAGCATCATCACCGGCTCCAAGGAGATCGCGCTGGAGCGCGTTCCGGATGCGTCGCCTGCCGAGCTGGAGAAAAAGGGCGACATCTACATCGTTCCGACCTCCGAAGTCGGCGGCTTCGACGCCATCACGCGGTCGGCGGCCGAGCTTCTGACCAAGCTCAATCGCATCGACTACGACAAGATCGGCAAGAGCTTCGAAGGCGCCGCAGCCGGCCTCGATACCATGATTAACGGCGCCCAGATGCAGCGCACGCTGGCGGCGCTCGAGAAGGCGATGGTCGACGTCCAGGACATCGCCCGGAAGCTCGACACCGAAGGCGCGCCGGCGCTGAAGCGCCTGCCGGCGATCGCCCAGCAGCTGCAGGAGTCGCTGACCTCGGCCAATCGCCTGTTCGGTTCGTTCAATTCGGGCTACGGCGACGATTCGCGCTTCCGCCGCGACCTCGACCGCCTGATGCCGCAGCTCACCGACGCGGCGCGCTCGCTCCGCGCGCTCACCGACCTCTTGGCGCGCCATCCCGAGGCGCTGATCAAGGGGCGCACCAACACGGGCAGGGAATGAAGGACTTCTCTCTCGGCCGCCGGCGCTTCGCCCTCGGTCTGCCGCTCGTCGCCGCGGCCTGCGGCGGTTCGCCGGAGCCCAACTACTACACCATCGTGCCGCGCAACGGCCCGACCCTGCCGCGCGGGCCCAAGGTCGTGCTGCTGAAGGACATCGGGCTGGCGAGCTACCTCGACCGCCGCGAGATCGTGCGCTCGTCTGAAAGCTACAAGCTCGATATCCGGGCCAACGACTGGTGGGGCGAGCCGCTGGCCGGCCTGATCGGCCGCGTGCTGGTGGTCGAGCTGTCGCAACGCCTGCCCAACAGCTCGGTGTACAGCGAGAGCGGAGCCATCAACGTCGACCACAACGTCATCGTCGGCGTCAACATCCAGCGGCTCGATGCCGACAAGGCGGGCTCGCTGATCCTGGTCGCCCAGGTTGCCGCCGAGTTCAATCGGCCGCGGCGCACGGCGGCGCGCACCTTCACCATCAGCAAGCCGCTCGCCACTCCGGACACGCCGGGCCTGGTCGCGGCGATCAGCGACGCGCTCGGCGAGCTGGCCGACAGCATCGCCACGCTGTTGCAGTGAGCCTGTTCTCCGCCGGGCGGGCTCACAGGTCCTTTCATGACGCGAGGCTCGCGGCCCGCGCGCGGATGACCAAGCCGCAGCTTCGGGAGTGCCCGGGCTGCGGCTTGTTCCAGATCGTGCCGGCGATGGCGCCCGGGCTGCGCAGCAACTGCACGCGCTGCGGCACTGCGCTGCGCATCACCCGCATCGACCCCCTGAACCGCTACCTCGCGCTGACCTTTGCCGCCATGGTGCTGTTCGTCGTGGTGTGGATGGGCATGCTGATGAAGGTGTCGGCATTCGGCATCGTGCGCGAGACCTTCCTGGAGTCCGGGCCACGCGAGCTGGTCGCCCGTGGCCTGTGGCCGATTGCGATCGCCGTCGCCTTCACGACGGCCTATGCGCCACTCGGCAAGTTCCTGGCCACGGTCTACGTGCTGGTCGGGCTCAAGCTGCGGCATCCGCCGCCTGGAATTCGCGACATCTTCCTGCTGTCACGCCGGCTCAACACCTGGTGCATGTTGGAAGTGCTGCTGCTCGGCGTGTTCGTGGCCTACACCAAGCTCGGCGACCTGGTGACGATCGAGCTCGGCCCCGCCGTCTACGCGCTGGGCGTGCTCACCGTCGTCTGGGTGTGGGGCGAGGTCGCGTTCGATCCGCAAGCCGTCTGGGAGGAGATCGAGCGGCGCGGCCTGACGCACGCCCCAATGCCGGCCGAGCCGCCGCTTGCGTGGAAGCCGGGTGCGATGGGCTGCGAGGGTTGCGGGCTGGTGTGCGTGCCGGCCGAGACCGAGGGCCATTGCCCGCGCTGCGGCTCATGGGTGCACGAGCGCAAGCCCAACAGCGTGTCGCGCACCTGGGCCCTGGTGCTGGCCGCCATCGTTCTCTACATCCCGGCCAACGTCTATCCGGTGCTGACGGTGATCCAGCTCGGCGCCGGCTCTCCCAGCACGATCATGGGCGGCGTCGAGGAGCTGCTGGATTCCCACATGTATCCGCTCGCCGCCCTGGTGTTCTTCGCCAGCATCATGGTGCCGCTGTTCAAGCTTCTGGGGCTGGGCAGCATGCTGGCGGCGACCCAGTTCGGACGTCCCGAACGGGGCGCCTCCCTCCTGATCCGCGAGCGTACGGTGCTCTATCACATCGTCGCCTGGATCGGCCGTTGGTCGATGGTCGACATCTTCATGGAATCGCTTCTGGGCGCGCTCGTGCAGTTCGGCCGCGCCGTCACCATCGAGCCCGGCGTCGGCGCGCTCGCCTTCTGCGCCGTTGTCTTCATCACCATCTTCGCCGCCGAGACGTTCGACCCGCGCCTGATGTGGGATGCGGCCGGCCGCAACCCGCATCGCGCCCCCGCGCCACGTCCGGACGGCGCGGCCCTTGCACCGTCGCCGTCTGCCCCGTAGTTTCGGGGCCGGCCGGCAAGGCGGCCACCCGTCCGCGGAGAGGGCCAAGCCCACCTTCTGACTTCGTCTCTGGTCATTTCGACCTTTCCTGCCCGTAAGCGGACATCGGGCGTTTGAGGAAAGGGAGAATCATGTCCGAGCTTCCGGCTCGTCCTTCCAAGGAACATCTGCGCAAACAGGCCAAGCGACTGGCGCGTGACAAGTCGCTGGGTCTTGCCGAGGCGCAACGCATGCTCGCTGTCGACTATGGCGCGCCGAACTGGGCCGAGCTGATGCGGCGCGTCGATGCGGCGCGCGGCGGTGAGGCCGCATCGCTTCCGCCGCTCGCTGAGGCCGCGCGGGCGGGCGACTTGGTGACCGTTCGGCGCCTGATTGCCGAAGGGCAGGCGGTCGACGATGGCGGAGCAAAGGCCGGCACGCCGCTGTGGCAGGCCTGCGCTTCTGATGCGCCGGCCGAAACACGCATCGCCATTGCCGACGCGCTTCTCTCCGCCGGCGCCAATCCACGGCACGACAATGGCGGCGTGACCGCGTTGAACGCCGCCGCCAGCCGCGGCCCATTGGCTCTGGTCGAGCTGTTGATCCGCGGGGGCGCGCTGGAATGGCAACCGGACGGCAAGGGTCGGACACCGCTCGACGCGGCGCGCCAAGGCGAGGCTGCAGACAAGGATGCGATCGTCGAGCTGCTCGCCCGGCCGGTGATCCGCGACCCCTCGTTCCGTGCCGCTGTTACGGCGTTGCAGAGCGGCGACGTCGCGGGACTCGCGCGCTTGCTGGATGACCAGCCGCGCCTGTTGCGTGAGCGCATCCTCGAGCCCGAGTGTTATCGCGAGGCCAGCCGCTCGCAGTATTTCCGCGACCCCAAGCTGTTCTGGTTCATCGCCAACAATCCGACGCTGATGCAGCGCATGCCGGACAACATCGTCGAGATCGCCGAGACGATGATCGCCCGCGGCGTCGACAAGGCCGATCTCGACTATGCTCTCGAGCTGGT
This sequence comes from Pseudomonadota bacterium, assembly GCA_023436825.1. The sequence goes on from JAEZHS010000634.1 coordinate 8,127, forward strand.
CATGACCAGCTTGCCGGCCCGCGAGCAGGGGCTGCAGGTCCCGCTGCTCGAGCGGCTGATGAAAGCGGGCGCGACGCCGACTGCGAGGGCCATCGACGTGACGCTGGCTCACTGGGAGCTCGAGCCTATTCAGGCGTTGCTGCGAGCCGGCCATCCGATGACAGCGCCGATCGCCGCAGCGCTCGGCCTGACCGATCGCTTCGAGACTTTGATGCGCGCGGCGTCGCCGGCGGAGATCCAGAACGCGTTCGGCATGGCGGTCGTCAACCGCCAGAACGAAGCTGCACGCCGGGCGCTCGATGCCGGCGCCGACGTCAACGCGTTCCTGCCGGTTCATAGCCACAGTACGGCCCTGCACCAGGCCGCAATCGATGAAAACCTGACGCTGATCGACCTTCTGCTGGCACGCGGCGCGCGCGCCGACATTGCAGACAAGCTGTGGAACGCCACGCCGCTCGACTGGGCGCGCCATAACGGAAAGAGCCGCGCCGCCGATCATCTGGAGCAGATGGTGGGTCGGACCTCGTTGGCAATGCCATCCCGAGCGCAGCGAGGGACCTCTACGGCAGCAGGAAAGGCCCCTCGCTTGCGCTTGGGATGACACCTTTTTGCAACTGCACTGTGCGGCGACGCAGGCTGCTCGCGGAACGCTTTTTGCTCCACCGTCCTTACTGAACCGGAAGGGAGTATCGGACGATGGCCAAGGAGATCCTGTGCGGATTCGGTATCGATGTCGACGCGGTTGCCGGTTGGCTGGGCAGCTACGGCGGTGAAGATTCACCCGACGATATCTCGCGCGGCCTGTTCGCCGGCGAAGTCGGCAGCCCGCGACTGCTGAAGCTGTTCGAGCGGCTGGGCATCAAGACCACCTGGTTCATTCCCGGCCATTCCATCGAAACCTTTCCCCGGGAGATGAAGGCCGTGGCGGATGCCGGCCACGAGATCGGCATCCATGGCTACAGTCACGAGAATCCCATTGCCATGACGCGCGAACAGGAGACCGAGATTCTCGACAAGTGCATCGATCTCGTAACCGAACTGTCAGGCAAGCGGCCGACCGGCTACGTGGCGCCATGGTGGGAGTTCTCACCCGTCACCAACGAACTCCTGCTGGAGCGCGGCATCAAGTACGACCACTCGCTGATGCACAACGACCACCAGCCCTACTATGTGCGCGTCGGCGACAGCTGGACCAAGATCGACTACGCCAAGAAGCCGCGCGAATGGATGGTGCCGCTGAAGCGCGGACAGGAGACCGACCTGATCGAGATCCCGGCGAGCTGGTACCTCGACGACCTGCCGCCCATGATGTTCATCAAGAAGTCGCCGAACAGCCACGGCTTCGTCAATCCGCGCGACATCGAGGAAATGTGGCGCGACCAGTTCGACTGGGTCTATCGCGAGTACGACTACGCGGTGTTCCCCATGACCATCCATCCCGACGTGTCGGGCCGGCCGCACGTGCTGATGATGCTGGAGCGGCTGTACCATCACATGACCGGCCATCCCGGCGTACGGTTCGTCACCATGAACGAGATGGCCGACGACTTTGCCCGACGGTCACCGAGGAAGAAGTGATGCCATCGTCGTCCGGAGCGAAGCGCCGAAGGCGCGAAGTCGAGGGACCTTGGCTCTACGATAAGCCGCAACTGGTGGAGAGCAGGTCCCTCCACTGCGCCTCGCTGCGCTCGGCTTCGGTCGGGACGACGAAATAATGTGCGCGCTCTGTGGCCTCCTCGGCGGCAGCGGTCATTGGGCCGACGCCGTCGCGCGTCCCGGTGTCTTCACGCGCAACGTCGATGGCCTGCAGCGGCGGCGTGAACGGGCGCATCGCGTCGCCTGCGCCAGCCGGGTGCTGGCCTACTACGGCCTGACGCTCAGCGATTGGCAGGCGAGCTCGTTCGTGCTGTCGACGGCGACCGGCAAGACCGAACTGGTCGAGGATCTCGGCCATCTGTGGGCCGCTGCCGAAAGGCTTTCAGGCCGCTCCTGCGATCCGCTCGATCCCGACCTCATCATCCGGTTGGAAGGAAGCGGTCTTCATGACTGACCTTTCACTCTCGAGGCCTCGGATGCCTGAGCCCGTCTTCACGCCGGTCAACCTGATCACGGGCTTCCTGGGCTCCGGCAAGACCACGCTGCTGCAGCGCCTGCTCGCCGATCCGGCGCTGGTCGACGCCGCAGTCCTGATCAATGAGTTCGGCGAGGTCGGGCTCGACCATCATCTGCTCGAGCGCATCGACGATACCATGGTGTTGCTGCAGTCGGGCTGCCTCTGCTGCACCATCCGCGGCGAGCTGTCGACGGCGATCAGGGATCTCCATTCCCGGCGCGAGCGTGGGACCGTACCGGGGTTCCGCCGGCTGCTGATCGAGAGCACGGGCCTCGCCGATCCGTTCCCCATCCTGTCGACGGTGCAGTCCGATCCCGTGCTGCGCCACCACTTTCGTCTCGGAAACGTCATCACGACGGTCGATGCTGTCAACGGTCTCGGGCAGCTCTCGCGCCAGGTCGAATGCACCAAGCAGATCGCCGTTGCCGATCGCCTTGTCCTGACCAAGACCGACCTCGCGGCCGCCTCGGAAGCCGATGCCCTCGTCGAGCGCATTGGCCGCATCAATCCATCGGCGCCGCTATGGCGCGCCGCCGAAACGCCGATCGATGCCAAGGCGCTGCTGGCGCACGACTTGTTCGCAACGGCAGGTCGCAGCGAAACCGCGCGGCGTTGGTTCGCCGCGGAACTGGGCGAAGGCTCGGCCGTGCTGTGGGATCGCAACCGGCACGACGGGACCATCCGCGCCTTCGCACTCGCCTTCGAGGGCCAGCTCGACTGGACCCTGTTCGGCCTGTGGCTGAGCATGCTCCTCAATCGTCACGGCGACCGCGTGCTGCGTGTAAAAGGTATTCTAAATGTCGCCGATGCCGGTGCGCCGGTGGCGATTCATGGCGTGCAGCGGCTGGTTCATCCGCCGGTCCACATGGCGGCCTGGCCTGACGACGACCGACGCTCGCGGCTGGTCTTCATTGTCGACGCCTTGGACCGCCGCCTGATCGAGCGCTCGCTCATGGCGTTTCTGCAGGCCGGTCGGCAACCGGCCGTCGCCGCCTTTAGGCCCAGTTTGCAACCCATGTTGTAGGGGCAAGGTCTGGAAACGGGTCATGTCAAAATCCTTGATTACCATGGCCGCCGTCGCAGTCGCGTGCCTGCCGTTGGCGGCGAATGCCCAGCAGGACCGGCGTGCCGCCGATCTGCAGTACTGTGCGCAGCTCAGCGATCTTTACATCCGCTATGTCGGGCGGTCGGAAGCCGGACCGAACGCACCGGTCAGGCCGGACGTCAGCGGCGGTGTCGCGCTTGCCAAGTGCAGGGAGGGCGATACGGCGGCAGCGATCCCGATCCTCGAGCGCAAGCTGGTCAATGCAGGTTTCACTTTGCCAGCGCGCGGCTGAGCTAGGGGCCTGTCGCTCCGCTGGCGGTCGCCGCCTGATGGCAGGCGCGTTCGCATTGCCGGCATGTCTCGGCACAGATGCGGCAATGTTCATGGTGGCCGGCATGCCTGTCGCATTCGTCGGCGCACAGGCGGCAGAAGTCGGCACAGGTCTCCAGCATCTGCACCATCAGGACCGAGGTAGTGGCGGTCCGCCGGGTCAGGACCGACCCGGTGCTCGCACAGGCATCCGCACAATCGAGATCCAGCCGGATGCAGCGGGCAAGCCGGGAGGAGTTCGCCTCGGCGAGGCAGGCATCGGCGCAGGAGATGCAGGTCTGTGCGCAATCGAAGCAGGCTTCTATGCATTGAACCAAAGCATCGTTGACGGCTCCGGCGGCTTCGGGATGGCTGGACAACATCTCGCGCACGCGCATGCCGTTCTCTCCTGTGGGGATACGGCATCAACGCCCGGCATCGGAGATAGTTACCGCGCACCTGCCGGATTAGTTGTGGAGGCTCGGCTGAGGACGGCGACGATCAGCAGGCAAAGACACAGCAGTTGCAGAACGGCGCCTGCGGCGTGGGAGTATTCCCACTGCCGGCGCAGCTTCTCCCAGCCTTCGGGAGCCATGGTCCAGTTCGCCGTGGCGGTGTTGGCCGGATAGGTGAACAGCCAGAACACGATCTGAGCCCCGGCGACCGCCGCCAAGGCGAGAAGGACCAGAGCCAGGACCAGCGGTTCCATCCGTGCCAAGTAGGCGGCCGCTGCCAGCGCCGCGACCTGCACGAGCAGCAGCCAACCGAACAGGCTCCAGCCGCGATAGGCTTTCTGTACGATGAAATATTCGTCGCGCGGCAGGCCGATCTTGTTGGGCAACTCGAAGAGGTGCGCCAAGGCGGGGCCGAGAACCAGAGCGGAGGCCAGCAGGGCCACAAAGAAGGCGATATCGGTGCTACGCGGCATGTCGGCTAACGCCCGATCGTCCTGACGGTTTCAGACACCTGTCAGGGCTTCCAGCGCAGGAAGTTCGCGATCAAGCGAAGACCTGTCGCCTGGCTCTTCTCGGGATGGAACTGGGTGCCCGCGAGATTGTCGCGGCCGACCATGGCGGTGATGGGGCCGCCATAGTCGGTCAGGGCCAGTACCGTCTCCGGACGGCTGGCCTTGAGCTGAAAGGAGTGCACGAAATAGGCATGGGCGCGCTCGGCGATACCCTCGAGCAGGGCGTGCGGCTTGAGCGCCCCGAGTTCGTTCCAGCCCATGTGCGGGATCTTCAGATGATCCTTGCCCGCCGCCCCTTGGGGATCGATGCGCACGACGTCACCCTGGATCCAGTCGAGTCCGGCATGGATGCCGTATTCGACGCCGCGCGTGGCCATGAGCTGCATGCCGACGCAGATGCCGAGGAAGGGCTTGCCCTGTTCGATCACCGCGCGCTGCAGGGTATCGACCATGCCCGGCACGCCGTAGAGGCCGGCGCGGCAGTCGGCGAAGGCGCCGACACCCGGCAGCACGATGCGGTCGGCATCGGCCACCTCGCGCGGATTGGAGGTGACGAGCACGCGATCGTCCGCTCCCGATTCGCGCGCAGCGCGCTCGATGGCCTTGGCGGCGGAGCGGAGGTTGCCCGATCCGTAATCGACGATGGCGACGGTCATCGTATTGCGTTCAGAGAACGCCCTTGGTGCTGGGAACCGCCGTGGTCTGGCGCGGGTCGATCTCGACCGCGACGCGCAGCGCGCGCGCCAGCCCCTTGAAACAGCTCTCGACGATATGGTGGTTGTTGTCGCCGTAGTGGTTCCACACGTGCAAGGTCAGGCCGCCGAGCTGGGCGAAGGCCTGGAACCACTCCTTGAACAGCTCGGTATCCATGGTGCCGAGCTTGGGCTTGGAGAAGTTCACCTTCCAGATCAGGTAGGG
>JAEZHS010000655.1 GCA_023436825.1 Pseudomonadota bacterium
GAGCTACCGCCATCCGGCTCGCGTCAGCGAGACCCTGCGCGTTCGTCTTGACGGGCTGCCAAAGACCATCCGCGACATCGCCTGGAAGGCCCAGGTCAGGCTGTGCGGCCGATATCGACGGCTCAACACGGAAGGCGGTACCCAACCCGCGGATAAGAGCCTGATCAACCGTCGTCTCAACGTTCCATCCCCAACCTTGCGCAGCCTACAGCTCGATCAGCCGGCGCCCAACTCGCGCCGACAAACTTCTTCGCCCTCACTCTTGACCGGGGACATAAGAGCCTAGTCCCGCGGATTGCGCAGCACGACGCAAGCGCCGCCCGCGGCGCGCAGCTTCGCGCAGAGCGCGTCCGCAGACGCCCGGCTGCTTTCCGAGACCCGCAGCAGGAAGTTCGCCGGCGCCCGTCGTCGCGCCGGCATCACCAGGGGCAGCCGGTCACCGAGCACGGCCTCGTACCTGCGCCGCAGCCGCTCGTAGCTCGCGAGCACGCGTCCTTCCGACCAGTTGCCGGCGAGCTGCACGCCCCACGGGCCCCATGCCGGGTCGGACGAGAGCGGCGGACGGCGGCGCGGGCGCTCGATCATCAGCTTGGCGAGCTCGACGCAGCGTTCGCCGATGGCCGCGCTCGATGTCTCCGTGGTCGAGGACGACACCTGCGGCGGTGTCTTCGACGCCCAGGCCTGCGCGGAGTAGCCGGTGATGATGAGGACGTAGGCCTGCGTCTCGCCCGGCAGGGTGCGGCGGCCGGCGAGCCAGGCTTCGACCTGGCCGGGGCCGGCATTGTAGGCCGCTGCGGCCAAGCCCAGGTTGCCGCGGAAGGTCGTGCGCAGCTCGCCGAGATAGCTCGCCGACTCGCGCAGCGCCTCCAGCGGCTCGAACGCGTTTATGAGCCCGCGCATCGCCGCGGTCTGCGGCATGAACTGCGCGATGCCCTGCGCCCCCGCCGGGCTGACCGCCATCGGGTCGAAGCGGCTCTCCTGCCAGATCAGGCGCGTGAAGAATTCCTCGGGCAGGTCGTTGTCGGCCGCCGCCTGCGCCAAGGTGCGGCAGATCTCGTCGACGGAGGGCCGCAGGTTGCTGGCGGCAACGGCAGGCTCGCTCTTCGGTCCGGCCTGCGCCGGCGCGAGCTGCGGCAGGCCGACAGCGAGCGCCACGGCGCCTGCCGCGAGTCGCAACGACAACCGGGGCATCGCGTGCTTCATCGCATGATGACAGTACCACAGACCTCAGGCTCCGCTCCCCCGCCAGGCTAAGGCCAGGGTGAAACCCGATCAGGAGTGCTCCGTCTGCTGCTGCTGGTTGCGATGTCGGGGGCGTGTAGCTCGAGCCTGAGTGACAGGCTAGGCTCGAGCCATGACCGTCGAGACGCGCTATGTCACCAGTGGCGAAGTGTTCGTCGCCTATCAGATTTCTGGGCAGAGCGGTCCCGATCTCCTGGTGGCACCTGGGTTCGTTTCGCATCTCGAGCAGATGTGGGAGAATCCCAACGCCGCGCGTTTGTTCCATGCCCTCGGCGGATTCTCGCGGCTCATCCGCTTCGACAAGCGCGGCACGGGCTTGAGCGACCGTGGTGTCGGCATCCCGCACCTGGACGAGCGCATCGACGACATTCGCGCCGTGCTCGACGCGGCGAAGTCCGAGCGCGCCTTCCTGTTCGGAATCTCGGAGGGTGGCCCGATGGCGATGTTGTTTGCCGCGACCTATCCCGAGCGCGTGGCGGGCCTCATTCTTTTCGGTACCTACGCGCGCGCGATCGGCGCCTCCGTTCCTCAGGACGACCTTGCCGCGGCAGAACGCGAGGTCCGCGAGAACTGGGGCACCGGCCGGAGTCTGGCGAGCTTCGCGCCGTCGGCGGCCGGCAATCCCGCCGCGGTGGCCAACTTCGCAAAGTTCGAGCGCCTGAGCGCCAGCCCCTCGGACGTGATCAATCTCCTGCGCATGAACAGCGAGATCGACGTGCGCGCGATCCTGCCCACGATCCGCGTGCCGACGCTGGTCATCCATCGCCGTGACGATGTCCGCGTGCGCTCGCAGACCGGGCGAGAACTCGCCGCAACCATTCCAGGCGCGCGCTATGTGGAGGTGCCCGGGAACGACCACGTCCCTGGGGGAGCCGACCAGGACCGGATCGTCGGGGAAATTCGGCAGTTCATGGGCGCCTCGCCAGCCGCTGCCGAAGTCGATCGAGTGCTATCCACCGTGCTGTTCACCGACATAGTGGACTCGACACGCGGTGGCCGCGGGCGATCGCCAGTGGCGCTCGACGCTGGAAGCACATCATGCCGTCGTACGCTCACAGCTCCGGCGCCACCGCGGCCGGGAGGTGAAGACCACGGGTGACGGGTTCCTTGCCTTGTTCGACGGTCCGGCCCGCGCCGTTCGCTGTGCGCAGGAGATCGTCAAGGCGGTGCAGCCGCTCGAAATCGAGGTACGGGCCGGCGTTCACACCGGAGGTGACGGCGTGGACGATCAGCGGCGGCACGCTCGCCGTGTCCCAGGACGCCAGCCTCGGCGCTTCCTCGGGCGGCCTCACCCTCGACGGCGGTACGCTGCAGACGACCGGCACCTTCGCCATGTCGCGCACCACCACGCTCAACGCCGGCGGCGGCACGGTCAACGTCGCATCGGGCGCGCTGACGATGAATGGCGACATCGGCGGCACGGGCGGCCTCACCATGACCGGCGCCGGCACCCTCGTGCTCACCGGCAACAACAGCTATGCCGGCGGCACCACGGTCGACAGCGGTACGCTGCTCGTGTCGAGCAACGGCAATCTCGGCGCTGCCGCGGGGGCGCTGACGTTCCGCAACGGCGGCGTGCTCGACGTGGCGGGGTCGTTCGTCAGCAATCGCAATATTGCGCTGGCAGCGGGCGGTGGCGTCATCAATCTCGGCGTCGGCCGCGGGCTCGTTCTCGATGGCGGGATCTCGGGCAGTGGCGACCTGGTGAAGATCGGCAGCGGCCGGCTCGACATCAACGGCAACAATACGGGCTATTCGGGTCGCACCCTGGTCGCAAGCGGCATCGTGGCGGTCGGAAACAGCAACGCGCTGGGCAGCGGCGCAGTGCAGGTCGGCGGCACCGGCATGCTTTTGGGCACGACCGACCTTACGCTCGCCAACGCATTGACCGTGGGCGCCGGTGACGTCGCTCGCGTGGCGGCGGGGACAGGCACGACCATGACCTGGACCCCCGCGGCGCTCAGCATTGGCGCCAGCGGCGAGCTGGTAGTGGGCAGTGCCGCCTATGCCGGCACGGTGGTGATGGCGCTGGCGGCGGGCCAGAGTTCCGGCGGCAACTACGTCGGGATCGAGGGCGGCACGCTGCGTGCGGGCAACGCCAACTTCTCGGGCCTGACGGCGGCGGCGACCGTCGACATCAACAGCGGTGCGACGCTCGACCTCGCAGGGTTCAGCACCACGCTCGGCAGGCTGCAAGGCGGCGGCACGCTCGCGACCGGCACCAGCATTACGCAGGTGACCAGCATCGGCGCCGGCAACTTCGGCGGCGCCATCACCGGTGCCGGCGGACTCGACAAGACCGGGGCGGGCACATTGATCCTCTCGGGGACCAGCAGCTACACCGGCGGCACGACGGTGTCGGACGGCACCTTGCAGCTCGGCGCCGGCGCCTCCCTGGCCTCGACCGGAGCGCTCACCATCAATGTCGGTACCTTCGACAACGGCGGCAATGCCGTCACGGTGGGCGCGCTCTCGGGCAGCGGCGGCGGTATCCTGCTGAGCGGTGGCAGCCTGGCGACCAACAGCGCGGCCAATACGGTGCTCGCCGCCAACATCGGAGGCAGCGGCAGCCTCATCAAAGCCGGCGCCGGCGCGCTGATCCTGACGGGCAGCAACAGCTACAGCGGCGGCACCGCGGTTCTGGCCGGCATCCTGCAGGGCAGCACGTCGAGCCTGCAGGGCACCATCCTCAACAACGCCGCAGTGGTGTTCAACCAGACCGGCAGCGGCACCTATGCCGGTGCGATGTCGGGCAGCGGCAACATGACCCTGGAGGGCGGCGGCACGCTGACTCTCACCGGCAACAACACCTACACCGGCACCACGACCGTCAACGCCAGCACGTTGGTGGTGAACGGCAGCCTGGCTAGCGCCGTGACGCTCGCGAACGGCGGTGTGCTGGGCGGCGGCGGCAGCGTCGGCGGACTCGTCGCGACCAACAGCACGGTGGCCCCGGGCAACTCGATCGGCACGCTCAACATCAACGGCAACTTCACGCAGACCGGCGGCACCTACGCCGTCGAGGTCAATGCGGCGGGCCAGGCCGACCGCATCAACGCCACCGGCATGGCGACGATCGGCGGCGGCGCCACGGTGTCGGTGCTGCCGGCGGCCGGCGCCTATCAGCGCAACACGACCTACACCATCCTCAGCGCAACCGGCGGCGTGACGGGTGCCTACTCGGGCGTCAGCAGCAACTTCGCGTTCCTGACGCCTAGCCTCAGCTACGACGCCAACAACGTGTTCCTGACCCTGGCGATGACCCAGAGCGCCTTCGCCTCGGGCGCGCGGACAGGCAACCAATATGCCGTCGGCACCGCGCTCGACCAGGCCAACAGCAGCGCCACCGGCGACTTCAACACTGTGCTGAATGCGTTGGCGGGCCTCGGCACCCAGCAAGGGCCCTGGGCGCTGAACCAGCTCAGCGGTCAGCCCTATGCCGACTTCGGCACGTTCAACGTCGCCAACAACGCGATGTTCATGAACGCGCTCGGCCAGCAGATGGCGCTGGCGCGCGGCGGTCAGGGCCCCGGGCCCCCCCCCGCCCGGGGCCCCGGC